>JAOUOM010000005.1 GCA_029880385.1 Cyclobacteriaceae bacterium
TTCCTGCTATTGCCCGTAGGCTATCCGGAAATGCCGGTTTATGTTCCTGACCTGAGGAGGAAGGAAATCGATGAAATTGCGGCCTTTTATCGCTGAAAAAAAGTGAACCGGGGCCCAAAATAAGACTGATTTTGGGCCCCGGTTCATCCCATACTACCTGGAAAGTGATTCCCTCACCTGCCGTACAAACTGTCCAATCTGTGACGGCTCCAGCCAGCGTGCCACGATCACCAGGTCATTGGCCTCATCCACCACGATAAAGTTGCCGCCAAATCCTGCTGCATAATAGATCGAATCATCATCCACACCATCCCACTTCCTTTCGCCACGGTTCAGCCACCACATGTAGCCATAGCTTTCATTGGCTTCACTGGGTTGCCGGGCTGCCTTGATCCAATCACCGGAAACCAGCTGTTGGTCGCCCCACCTGCCATCGCGCAAAAACAACAACCCAAAACGGGCCTGGTCCCGGGCACTGATAAACAATCCGCCACCACTATGTCCACCGCCCGTCACCGACTGTACCTTGAGCCCGTCAATTGTAGTCCATGCATGGTCATAGCCATACCACCGCCAGGTAGTGGAGGCCCCGATGGGATCCATGATTTTTTCTTTCAGTACCATCGGCAAGGGTTGCCGCCATACCTGTAGCAGGGCATAGGCCAGTACGTTTACACGCACATCGTTGTATTCAAAAAACGTACCCGGCTCCCGCAACTCACGGTATTTCCACTCGTCGATGCCCCCTTCACGTGGCGGGCGGTCGGCCCAGTCTTTTCCTCCAAACAATGTCCCCGACCAGTCTGAAGATTGGTTCAGCAGGTGATGCCACGATATCCGTCCATTATGCTCGCCCTCAAATGTCCCGTCCCACACATACGCCGCAGCCCGGTCACGCACATCAGCGATCAGTCCTGCGTCCACTGCCAATCCTGCCACTGTCGATAAGTAGCTTTTGGTCACACTAAAGGTCATATCCACCCGGTCAATATCCCCCCACTGTGCCACTACATAGCCGTTTCTCAGGATCATCCCGGCAGGTCCCCCGCGTTTTTTTGTGGGTCCCAATACGTCGTGATATGGCTCATGAGCAAAGCCTTTAAGGATCGCAATCCGTAAATCACGGTCACCACTGTATTCGTTTTTTTCGGCAAATTGTATGGCATTTGCCAGTTTTTTTTCGTTAAAACCCAATTCGCCGGGTGGGCGCGATTGCCAGTCATTTCCCCTTGGGGGCACATACTGCGAAAAGGCACCCAGGCACAGCCAAAAGATGCCCAACATAAAAACAAATCCTCTGTTCATGGTCGATATGCGTTAAGCGGGCCAAAGCCCATATTAATACTGCAAGGTACAGTGTTGACACAATTGACAAAAGAAGAATCCGATGAACGGCCATTCTGCAAGGCCGGAAACGAATGGTTCGAAAGCACACCGCCAGGGGGAAACGTGTAGGCAAATCCAATGGTTTTTCAGGGGGCAGATTCATGCATCATAAAAGGTTCAATGCTTTGGCATGCCCGGGTATCCGATTGACCAACGGCAGTGCCTGGAAATAACGAAAATGGAAAGAATAAGCACATCACCAATGTTAGTAAAATCCTCTCCACTTCATACTAAAACTGGCTACCCCTACCATTGGCACATTCCAAACCTATTCAATCCATACAGGCTAGAACGACAACACCAGTTAACACCCAATCACCGAATTAATGTACATCCTGCCCTTTCTGCTGAGCGTGATTGTTTGTAGCTTTATCTATGGTATACTCAAAAGTTAAAACCCGCATATTCCATAAAGTCAAAATCTGTTCAGCGGCGATTTGATTATTTTTTGAACGCACAATAAGTTTCTCTTTGAATGATTTAATAAATTTTGTCCATAAAATACCGTTAGAATCGATAAGTAAAAAGTAAAACCCACAATCTCCAATTTTTCTTCCTGAAGATCTTAAAATAAGTTCGCCATTTTCACCTACTTCAGGATACAAAATAACGGTTGCGTTACCGTTTGGTAATGGAAAAACAGTCTTTATACAACACTGTCCATTTGGAATTGTACAAATTTCATAAACACCTGAGTAAACTACTTGTTTTGTATCTAGATACATTCTCAACCAAATCGTTCGCTTTACCTTTTTGGTTTTTTTATCGATCAATTGTATTACTTCACTTGTTAGTTTTCTGGCTGTCTTACCATCATCCAATGGAATATTTAATTGTTCAATTCGTTTGCTAAACATTCGATTTACTATGACACCAAATAATCTGAAAGCGGGATTCCAATCTGCTTTCAAAGCAAAATGGTACTGACTAGTATTTTCGTAAAAATCAATTACATTTTTTGATAATCTATTGTAATCATTTTCAGCTAAATTAAGCTGATGTACAGACTGAAGCAACCCTTTGCGCTTCTCACTCTTGTCAATTTCTAAATGTTCTTTATCAGCTAATTGTTTTATAAATTTCTCCCCTATTCCATCAGTTTCTCCAAAAGGACCCAGTAACCATTCGTTTTGAGTTGAATTTATTTTTTCGCCAAACAGGATAACCCATTGTTGGGTTATCCAGTCCTGAACGTTTTGCCTAAAAGACGGAGTTGCCATTTAGTTATTCACGAATATTTTTGAATATACTTTTCTTTTCCATGCCAGGTTCCATATTCAGCAAGTGGTTTAAATCGTAAGGTTGTGAATTCAAAATGAAAATTCTTTCGTTCCCGTTCTTTCATTGCATTTAAATGTCTTTTTGGACTGGGCATCACGCTATGGCCATAAACCATGTCTGTCATTTCTGCCTCCGATTGCCAAATGGAAAAAGTAGAAACTGTATTAGGGAATCGAAATGAGGCTAACGAAAGTAAAGTTCCTTTGTGATCCCGAACTAATTTTTCTACTGGTATTCCCCAGTATATAAATCGTGGAACTGCCAAAGGCTTCATTCGTGCAAGGGTAACAGCTACAACCTGAAATGTTGAATTTCCCGATGAAACGTTATGTTCTGGTATTTTAAAACCACGTATTTTCCCCCAATCTCTCAAAAAGGCCAATCTTAGGTGCCATCCAACAGCCAGTATTTTACCAAATTTTTCATTTCTAAGGTAGCTTTCAAGGGCTTCTTCATTTTCCCATTGAGCAAAAATTGCAATTTCCTTTATATGAAATCGAGAAGGGGATAGAATGGGAATTCCCAATGACATGGTGGTCATATATTCAGAATGAATCAGACCTGGAGTATTCTTTTTAATTGGGGATGAGAACAATCCCCTTATTGCCACTTTGAATGGAACTTTGACTAGATGATATGAGAATATGCTCATATGAGATGTTCACTGATTAGTTTAGCTCCTTAATTTACCTATATCTTTCAGAAAATAGCAATTTCCATAACCCGCTGGAAAACGATATAATTAAAGAAGGCTCCCTCCCTATATTTCGGAGTGAAATGCACCCCTGAAGTGACGGGCATGGGAATAGGATGGGGCTATACAGTGCGAACCCTCCCTTGCCAGCCCCGGCAGCAGCGGCATCCTTTCCGTTGGCATGGGCCATGGGGCCGGAAAGGAAAGATACAGCGGATGACGGGTAGCCAGGGTGCCGGAGGGCCAGTACCGGCCGCTCCCATTATACAAAACAGATCCAGGTCGGAAATAGTTGGCAGCCGATCAGGCCTGCAACGAAACCACCCGAATAGTGGATAGATTTTGGGTAACAGTCTGCCAGTGATTGCCCTCATCAACCGAATGGTACAGGTTGCCGTTATTGGTGCCAAAAACAAGGTGTGGGCCCTGTTTGTCCATAGCATCCCGCAGCACCAGGTCAAACGAGTCGAGTTGTGGCAAACCGGACGTGAGCGGGTGCCAGTCTTTGCCCCCGTTGGTAGTGGTGTAGACCGTAAGCGCATTGTGATGCGGTATGCGAAGGAAGTCGGACTGGGCGGGTACCACCCAGGCACGCTGGTCATCGGATTCGTCGATGACCATGGCAAAGCCATAGACGGCATTTTTGTTTGAGTCGGTCACATCGATCCAGGTAAGGCCTTTGTCGAATGAGCGGAATATGCCACAATGGTTTTGCTGCCAGATGACCGAAGGGTTTTGACATGAAATTCGCAGCACGTGCGGGTCATGGCCTACGTCGGCCCGGGGATTGGGCAGGTAATTGGCAACAAGTCCGTGGTTGGTGGGTTGCCAGGTCTCACCTTCGTCCCATGACTGAAATACCCCGGCGCAACTAATGCCGACTGTCAGGTGGGCGGTATTGTCGGGATCGATGAGTATCGTGTGAAGAAACGGATCTTTGGAGCCTTTGCCCCCTCCCATCCACTTGTCGCGGCTGGCGTGGCCGGACAATGCAGGAAGAAGCCGAAAGGACTGGCCCTGGTCTTCGCTCACAAACAGTGCAGCCGGTTCCACACCCAGGTACATCCGGTTGCCGGGCCCTGTGCGTATTGTCCAGATAGATTTGACCGTCTGGCCTTCATGGGGTGGAAACACCGGTGCCGCCACTTCGTCCCAATGACGACCGCCATCGGATGATCGATGGAGTTTTGCTCCCCAATGTTTATGATTGATGGCCACCCAACAATGGCCGGTAATCGGGTCGGAATATACGGCACCGATCGGCATACCCAAAAAATGGATAGCCTGTACCGACCAGGTGTGGCCATCCCATTGATAGATGATAAGTCCTTTGTCTGTACCAGCCAGTAAACGCATAAATTAGCCCCCGGAAATGGCCTGAAAGATAAACACTTTGTCGGAAGGGGCTAGCTTTTCACGCAAATCACTGCCCCTTCGTATGGGAATATCGCCAATATAGATGTGCACATGCTCGCGAAGATTGCCTGTGTCTTCTGTGATGTAATTGGAAAAACCGGGGTATTTCCTATCCATGGCTTCCACCAGAGACTGAAGATCCCCCGCCTCCAGGTACTCGGTCCGGAGGGTTGGGAAAAAGTTTTTCAATACCGAGGTAAACTCAACGGTAATCATCGTTCAGCCATTATATTGAACACAGGCCAGCAGGGCCACCAACGCCTTGCCCATCGAAATTTACGCATTTCCTGGATAACCTCACGTGTACCTTGCCGGAATGGAGATGGCAGACCATGCTAGGCATGAATGGCAGCCATGGCCTGAGCCGAAGCGTCCACGATGCGGTTTACCTCCTCATCGCCAATGGCCGCCGATACAAATAAAGACTCGTATTGACTGGGGGCCAAATAGATACCAAGGTGGAGCATGGCATTAAAATAGGCACCAAACCGGCTTGTATCCGATGTTTTGGCTGTTTCGAAATCCACGACCTTTTTTCCGGTAAAAAACAGGCTATACATACTTCCAACCTGATTAATGGTATAGGGAAGTGCCAGTTTATCCAGATTTTGCCTGATCCCTGTCGTAATCTTTTGGGTTGTTTCGTCCAGTTGTCGGTAGATTTCCGGCCTGTTTTTGAGTTCCCCGAGCATAGCCAGGCCGGCTGCCATGGCCACGGGATTACCAGAAAGCGTACCGGCCTGATAAACGGGCCCCTGCGGGGAAACGAAATCCATGATTTCCTTTTTGCCCCCATAAGCCCCTACGGGCAGGCCTCCGCCTATGATTTTGCCCAGTGTGGTCATATCGGGCATGACGCCAAACAATTCCTGCGCCCCTCCTGCCGCCAGGCGAAATCCGGTCATCACTTCGTCAAATATTAGCACGATGCCATGACGGTCACAACGATCGCGTAATCCCTGTAAATACCCTTCTGCCGGCAGCACACACCCCATATTTCCTACTACTGGCTCCACGATGATAGCGGCAATTTCGTTTGGGTTTTCGGCCAGCAACCGGTCGATAAATGCCAGATCATTGTAGGGAGCCAACAACGTATCTTTGGCAGTTCCTACGGTCACGCCCGGACTATCGGGTGAACCCATGGTAACAGCCCCGCTACCTGCGGCAATGAGGAACGAATCACCATGGCCGTGATAACAGCCTTCCATTTTAATAAATTTGTCGCGACCGGTATAGCCACGTGCCACCCGAATGGCCGACATGGTAGCTTCCGTCCCGCTATTGACCATACGTACCTTTTCAATAGATGGCACCATGCTCACGATCAATTCGGCCATTTCCACTTCGCGTCGACCGGGTGCGCCAAATGACGGGGAAGCTTTGACGGCATCCACGACAGCTTTTTCAACAGGCTCGAAAGCATGTCCGAGAATCATAGGGCCCCAGGAATTGATGAGGTCGATGTAGCGGTTGCCATCCTCATCATACATGTAAGCCCCTTTGGCAGAGGTAAAAAAAACGGGATTTCCTCCTACTGC
Organism: Cyclobacteriaceae bacterium; assembly: GCA_029880385.1. Lineage (GTDB taxonomy): Bacteria > Bacteroidota > Bacteroidia > Cytophagales > Cyclobacteriaceae > JAOUOM01. The sequence goes on from JAOUOM010000005.1 coordinate 6,319, forward strand.
CTTAAAGGCCCTCACCGGTGAATTAACGCCGCCGGGTATTACCTGACGTGCCTTTTCAAAAAGTTCTTTGCTGTTATTGGTCTGCATTGGTTTCGTTGGTGACAGGTAAAATGACATGATTCTTGATTTCGACGATGGGCACGACCTGGTTATCATTGCCGCCACGGTAGTCTACACCCAACTGGAGTACTCCCGGCCAGACTCCTTCTTTGGACAAACCGCTCTGAAAATACTTGCCGTACCTTTTCATCATTCGTCCCGCATACATGAGGAGTTCATAGCCAGCCACATGGTATTCGCTGGGGTAGCTATGATAGGTATTCCGTATTTCCCGTTCAAAAGCAGAAAAAGCACTACCCGACTTGTTTACGTATTCAGGCATGGCAAGCTTCACATCAAGCTGATCAAGCAACGAATAATTGATGACCTTCAGGTCAAACCAGTTGCCATAGCCATATAGTCCCGTGCTATCGCCACGTGCGGCCACTGCACTGATCAGGTTATTAACCACACCGTTTGACTGTGACGCAACCATGATATGGCCCACGGTATCTTTCTTTACATCAAAGACCATTTCATAGTCAACCCATTTGATGGCCCGACGAACATCCACCGGTTGTCCGTTGTTAGTTTGTTCATAATAGAACGGAATTTTTTCGCTTTCCCCTTCACGGTGTCGTCTTGTTTTGATAAAGCGGCCCTGAATTTTGGCAATGGAATCCGCCACGGCCTTGGGGTATGGTTTTTCGGATTGATTGACCAATTTGTCCATCAACTCTTTGGCACTTGCATCCGTCAGTGATTTGAAATCCAGGACCTTTACGTTATTATTTTCAAGGGTAGCCTTATAGGAATAGGCAAACAGTGAGTCGCGCTCTGACTTCCCAAAATAGACGAAGGCTGTCCGCTTGTAGTGCTGTTCGGCTACGTATTCGGCCATTTTGATAGCCATGGTCTCGTATGTTGGACGAGCCAAATACGAAAATGGGTTTTCGTCCAGATAGCCGGAATTTCCCGAAAGGGGATTGATTACATTTATCTTTTGATCCCTTGAAAAACGCAAGACTTCCTGAACCGGACCAGAATACAACGGGCCGATTATCAGGTCAGCACCGGTAATGTCGTCAAATATTTTCATTGTTTCCGCTCCTGACTTTCGGGTATCGTAGGGGTACAGATTGATTTTCACCCCCTGATCGCCAAGGTGCTTTTGGGCCAGCAACATACCCTGGTACAAATCCATAACCAGTGTATTGCGGACAACAGGAAGAGGATTGTCCAGTGACTCAAACAAAAACGGCAACAAAACCGCCACGTCATAGGCCTCTTTCATTTCATTGACCACCTCATCGCCAAGAAGTGCAAGTGAGGACAAACTATTGGCACGAATCAGTTCATCCAGCAATTCCTGGTCACGCGTGGCGTAAGGCTGTTCGCGCAGGCGAATGGCCAGCAACACGGCAAGGCTTTTGATGGCGGGGTATTTTGTATAAAGGGGCTGGATGATGTCGAGTGGCTGCTCTCCCAGGTAAAGCGTCACAAACTCTTTTTCCACATCGTTGGATGTCGTTTGTTGTGTATAGGCACTGAGGTATTGCAGGGCTTCATCGAATTTTTTCAGTTCAAAATTCACTTTCACCAACCAATACAGGACTTCACGCAACTGCTTCCAATTCGGGTAATAAACAAGTACCTGCCTCCACATCAGATTGGCCTCAAACAATTCGCCCAACTGATACGCCGACAGTGCATAATAAAAGGAGGCAAAAGCCCCCAGCTCCGAATCAGTTGACAGCATTTCAAAAGCCCCCTTTGCAGCGCGGTAATCACCGGTCTGATACAGGCGTTTTGCTTCGATATAGTCCGCTTGCGGCACTTGAGCCTGGAGATAGAATGCCGCGAAAAAAAACCAGAGTAATATGTAAGATTTTTTATTTATTCCCATTCGATTGTAGCTGGAGGTTTGGAAGATATGTCATACACCACCCGGTTGACACCTTTCACCCGGTTGATGATTTTGTTGGATATTTCACCTAAAAACTCAAAAGGCAATTTGCACCAATCTGCCGTCATCCCATCCAAACTGCTTACTGCCCGCAATGCGACCACATTTTCATACGTTCGCTCATCACCCATCACGCCCACTGACTGCACCGGAAGCAACATGGCGCCTGCCTGCCATACGTCATCGTACAGGCCATGTTCTTTGAGGCCCTGGATAAAAATATGGTCCACTTCCTGTAGTACCCTGACTTTCTCAGCGGTGATATCACCTAATATCCGAATCCCCAATCCCGGTCCGGGGAAGGGATGCCGGCCTAATATGGCATCTGAAATATCAAGTGTACGGCCTACATTCCGTACTTCGTCTTTGAAAAGGGTATTGAGTGGTTCGACCACTTTCATCTTCATCTTTTCCGGAAGGCCGCCTACATTGTGATGTGATTTGATCGTGACAGAGGGGCCATTGACAGATACCGACTCGATCACATCCGGATAGATCGTACCCTGTCCCAGCCACTTGACATCCGTAATTTTATGGGCTTCCTCGTCAAATACTTCAATAAAAACACGTCCAATGGCTTTTCGTTTCAGCTCCGGGTCTACCAATCCATTTAATGCATCATAAAATTTTTGTTTGGCATCCACACCCGTCACATTGAGCCCCATACCCTGATAGGAAGCCAGCACGTCCTCAAATTCATTTTTTCGAAGAAGACCATTATCGACGAAAATACAATAGAGGTTTTTGCCGATGGCCCGATGGACCAACATGGCGGCTACCGAGCTATCCACCCCTCCGGAAAGTCCCATCACGACTTTGTCGTTGCCGAGTGTTTGCCTGAGCCCCTGAACGGTCTGCTCAACGAATATATCGGGGGTCCAGTCCTGATGCGTACCACAAATGTGAACCACAAAATTGCGAAGCACTTCCTTGCCCTGGGTAGAATGCGTCACCTCAGGGTGAAACTGGATGCCGTAAACCGCTTTGTTTTTGATTTTATAGGCAGCCACTGGAATACTTTCCGTAGACGAAATGGCTTCAAAATCCTCCGGTAACCGGGTGATAGTATCCCCATGTGACATCCAAACCTGACTATTGACTTCAATTTCCTTGAGCAAGTCATAGTGTGTGTCTACATGGGCAAGTCGTGCCCTTCCGTATTCACGATGTTCAGATTTGGAAACCGTGCCTCCGTGTTGCTGTACCAGCAGCTGGGCACCGTAGCATATTCCCAGCACGGGTAAATGTTCAAATTGACTGATATCAACAGAAGGGGCATTGTCATCAAGTACCGAACACGGACTACCTGACAAGATGATGCCCTTTACCGAACCATCGATGGCAGGAAAATGGCTAAAAGGATGGATTTCACAATAAACATTCAACTCCCTGACCCTACGAGCGATTAACTGGGTATATTGGCTTCCAAAATCCAGAATGAGAATCTTTTCTGACATGTCGCAAAATTAGCAGAATATGCCAAGGTGACGATACAGAATTTGATTTTAGCTAAATTTTCATTTCTTTAGCCGCCCTTCAAAAACAGCATGAACACCAAAGAACATCAACGATTAACGGACACAGGAGCCGAGTGGAAAAAATGGGGGCCCTACCTTTCCGAAAGGCAATGGGCAACTGTACGTGAAGATTACACCAAGGATGGCAACGTTTGGGAGAGTGTGGTCCATGACAGTGCCCGCAGCAAATCGTACCGCTGGGGTGAGGAAGGTATTGGCGGATTTTGCAATGAAGACCAACGCATTTGCTTCTCATGGGCTTTCTGGAACGGAAAAGACCCTATTTTAAAAGAACGCTTGTTTGGATTGACCAGTCATGAAGGCAATCACGGAGAGGACGTAAAGGAACAGTATTATTACCTCGACAGTACGCCGACCCATTCTTACATGAAAATGCTGTACAAGTACCCAATCCAGCGGTTCCCCTACGAAAAGCTGGTGGATGTCAATAAAACACGTAGCAAATCCGAACCGGAATTTGAGCTGATAGACACGGGGGTTTTTGATCAGGATGACTATTTTGATGTTTTTCTGGAATATGCCAAAAATGACCCGGAAGACTTTTTACTAACGGCGACCATCCACAACCGCTCCGACAAGGAAGCCGAAATTACCGTTTTGCCCACGCTTTGGTTTCGAAATACCTGGTCGTCGGGTCGGGACAGGGTCAAACCACAACTTTCACTGGATACCCCTCAGCGGATTAAAATCGACCACCACCTCTTGGGTGAATTTTTTTTATACCTCGATCAGGTCAATGAAGTGGTATTTTGCAACAACGAAACCAACCGGGAAAGACTCTACAAAACGAAAAGTGTATCGCCCTATCCCAAAGATGGGATCAATGACTACATCGTGAATGGTCAAAACACCGTGGATCCGTCCAAAAAAGGAACGAAGGCTTCCGGTGTTTTTCGACTATCCATCCCTGCTCATGGCCACTATAAAATCAGGTTACGGCTTTCCAAAACATGCCTGCTGGAACCTTTTGAAGACTTCTATTCCATAATGTCCTTACGGGAGGCCGAATCCGATTCCTTTTACCGGTCCATTCAGCGACAGGTTCCGGATAAAGAATTGCGCAATATCCAGCGACAGGCCTTTGCCGGCATGATGTGGAGCAAACAATTCTACTATTACAATGTCAAAAACTGGCTCCACGGCGACCTGGGCCGTCCTTCACCACCTGAACAACGCAAAAGAGGACGAAATTCGGACTGGCAGCACATGTTTAACCATCACGTGATCAGTATGCCCGACAAATGGGAATACCCGTGGTATGCAGCCTGGGATCTGGCGTTTCACACCATCCCTTTGGCACGAATCGATCCGGAATTTGCCAAGGGCCAGCTTCTCCTCCTCCTCAGCGAACGCTACCAGCACCCGAACGGCCAAATCCCGGCCTACGAGTGGAATTTCAGCGACGTAAACCCTCCCGTTCATGCCTGGGCAGTGCTTCAGGTATTCGAAATTGATAAAAAAACAAATAACGGAAAGGGTGACTATGATTTTTTGGTTCGCGCCTTTCACAAACTCCTGATCAATTTTACCTGGTGGGTCAATCGAAAGGACGAAAACGGGAATAATGTTTTTGAAGGGGGCTTTTTGGGACTGGATAATATTGGTGTATTTGACCGAAATCACCCAATCGTGGAAAATGCCCGGCTGGAACAGGCTGACAGCACAAGCTGGATGGCCATGTTTGCCCTCAACATGCTCCGTATGTCCCTCGACTTGTCAGTTAAGTTTCCGGTATATCAGGACATGGCCATCAAGTTTTTTGAGCATTTCCTCTATATCGGGGGGGCAATGAACAGCATTGGCGACAACAACGTAGACCTGTGGGACAATGAAGATAATTTTTACTATGACGTAGTACACACTCCGGATAAACACAACCGTCAGTTGAAAGTCCGCTCAATGGTAGGGCTTATCCCACTGTTTGCCGTGGAGATATTGCAGTCCGAATCCTATAAATCCCTTCCGGAGTTTCGTGAGCGACTGGAATTTTTCCTCAAAGAACAGCCACAATTGTCATCACTGGTCTCCCGGTGGGAAGAGCAGGGCGAGGAACACCGCAGGCTGCTGAGTATTATGCGGGGATTTCGGTTGAAAAAAGTATTGGAAAAAATGCTCAGTGAAGAGGAATTCCTGTCTCCATTTGGGGTTCGGGCACTTTCCAAATACCACAAGGAAAACCCATTTCTCTTCGAAATAGACAATCAAAAATTATCGGTAAGCTACCTTCCCGGTGAGTCCGACTCTTCTTTTTTTGGGGGTAACTCAAATTGGCGGGGCCCCATCTGGTTTCCGGTCAACTACCTGATTATGGAATCACTCCTGAAATTTCACAGCTATTATGGTTCGGAATTTAAAGTTGAATTTCCGGTAGGGAGTGGCAAAATGGAAAACCTTATGGAAATTACACGCCAGTTATGCGACCGGATGATATCCATCTTCCGGACTGACGACATGGGCAACCGGCCGGTATACGGCGAAAACGAAAAATACCAAAAAGACCCCTTCTTTAAGGATCATGTCCTTTTTTATGAATACTTCAACGGTGATACGGGCGCAGGGCTGGGTGCCTCCCATCAGACCGGGTGGACCGGCCTGATAGCCGAAATGATCCATCGGTACTATTCCGGTACTAACCAATAAAAAAAGACATAAACGACTGCTATCCGACTATTTCGTTTATGTCTCTTTCAGCAGAATGTATCCCTGATATCACTCAGCATACGGATGCCATGTCTGCGTTCGGTACAAAAACATAATGTATCCACGCACTTTTAGTTTACCTTCCTCCACCCAAAGACGGCAATCATAAACACTGCCATTTTTGGGATCGAGGATGGTGCCGTCATTATACACTTTGTCGCCCGCATCAAACTTCATATCCTTTACAATCTCCATCCCCAGTATTTTTTGATTATAGCGTGGATCATCCTCGTCGCAATCATCGCATATGGGATCCGGGTCTTCACCTGGTTCCCGAAACAATTTGATGATTTTACCATAATAGGCATCGCCTTTCTGGTAAATCTCCACGATGGATTTTTCTTTTCCTGTTTCATCGTCAATTGTCTTCCATTTCCCGATGATGGATTGCGCCTGTGTGCTTATGGCTAGCAGACACATGGCAATAAGGGTGATTGTTTTCATGAGTTTTTATGTTGATTTTGGTTATATCAAATGTACAAATATTTTTTAAATGTCAGTTTTATACGGTTCATAATGAAAAAAACCGCCCTGGAAATCAGGGCGGTTTTCTAATTGGGAATGAATTTATCCGGTATTCAGGATATCAACATTCTTAATCTATGTCATTAAATTTTGCATTTGCCACTTTCAGGATATCCATCCCTCCTCTTCCAACGGCTACACTTTCCCCATCACCATTTGTAGCGGAAGCCAGTGTTATCGAAAGTGTTTTTGTCCCGTCAATTACGCCATCAGTCAATGGCTCAACGATTAAGTCCACATTATCAAAGTCCTGGTATTCGCCAGGTACGGTACTTTGAATATGTGTAAGGACGATGGTTCCGCCTGCACTGGTGGCACCCGCTACATTAAAGTCGGTACCAAAAACAGCTGTACCTGAAAAGGTATAACTCACCGTAATGTCAGTCAGTGTACCGGTAGGGCACTCAATGGTAAATACAATGTTTGTTCCATCTTCGTTACGTGACACGGTATCCAGGGATACGGATGTTCCGGGCGCATCAAATGCCACATACCCGGGCAATTCCTTCAAAACAATCCCCTGTTCGGCCAAATCCAGCTCATTACATGCTGTGAAAAAGCCTACTATCGCTATGTATAATGCTATTTTTTTCATAATTGTCTTCATTAATTTTCAAACCACATAGGTACATCGGTCGCAAGGTTTGTCGGCGTATTCGGATTGGCAGATATTTCTGCCGGAGGATACGTAAACCTCTTCAAAATAGTCGTTATAGACGTATTGGAAGGCGGTGATAAAGCGGGTATTTTGTTACGTCGCACATGATTCCAGGCCAATACCGGACACATAAATGCGGCCAAATACTCCTGCTCATATACTTCATTCAACGTAGGCGCTGTTAATCCCGCGATGTAGGCATCAATGGTTGGATTGTCAAGTGTAATCTGGGCACCGGGTATATCCTGTCCCCAGAATTCGAGTATCTGACGAACCCCTGTCTGGTAATTGGTGTTTGCATCACCAGCTGCAGCCACACCTTTAAGTGCCAGCTCGGCTTTGTAAAAGCTTACTTCAGCTGCAAGGAACCACAAATCTGACAAATCCCTGCGGATCACATTATTTCGAATGGCTGCTGTGGTAGGTGTAGGGAAAATACCATTACCGGGCGAACCACCATTATTCGGATCATAGATAAACAGTCCGTAGCGAGGGTCATTTTTGGCTACAAGCAAATCATGGAAAGGTATGCCAGGTCCATGCACAAGCACGCTTTCATTGTCATTCCCAAAAAATGCTTCCAATATGTTTTGCCACGCATTCATACCCCCGGGGGAATTGGAATAGGGCAAAATCGCAACCTGTGAATTATCATCAATCAACGGCTGGGACAAACAGGTAGCGATTTGGGTATCAACCGATGTGTCTTTGTTTCGCAGCATCATCAATACCCGTAGCTTCAACGAGTTGGCATACCGCCTCCACATATCCATATCTCCACCATAAATCAAATCACCCTGAGAAACCTTAAATTCACCCACGACTTCCCTGGTATCGATTAGCGTCATGGCCTCATCCAAATCTGATACCACACCTCTGAGTACAGTTTCCTGTGTGTCAAATTTCGGGCTTTGAAATTCCTGTCCGTTAATTGCCTCGGTATAAGGTACGTCACCCCAAATACTGGTCAGCTCATAATAGATCAGCGAACTAAGGATTTTGGCAATTGCCGCTACATTATTACTGGTTGGCCCGGCTGCAAGCGCATCCTTTTCAACCAGTGAAAGGTTGCCAAGAACCTGCACATACATCATATTCCAGGTATTTCCGGTAAGGAAACTGGTAGTTGGCCCACGTCGTGGACTGTTAAAACAGGCCGAAATGTACTGTGGTACATCGCTCATCCTTGTTCCCAATTCCGTAATCTTTCGATTGGAATATTGAACGATTACATAAGGCAAAACCGCATTCGGGTCTGCAGCTGTAGCAGCCAGTGGGTCAGTATTTATGTCCAATACCTTGTCACAGGAAAAAGAGGTAAACAAAACGACCACCGCTACGAAGAATATTTTAATATTTTTCATGTCTAAATTCATTTGAAAATTAGAATGTTAATCTTACGTTAAATCCAAAGCTTCTTGTAGATGGAACGGATGCCCTTTCCACACCAAAGCCATCAGCACCAGAACCAAACAAGTTAGCTTCCGGATCAATATGAGGCACTTTTGAATACAATAACGCCAGGTTACGACCTTCAACACCTACTTGTACCCCACCAATAAACGAGTTGGCAAGAAACTTCTGAGGCAATGCATAGGACAGCCCTAATTCACGAAGTTTGATATACGATGCGTCATAAATGAAAGGTTCGGCTACACTTCCATCATTCAAAGCCGTCCAGTAATCCCTTGCGTTCTGTACCGGAACATCATTATCACGTGGTGTACCATCCGCTTCGAGTATCACACCTTCCGTATCGATAAACGTACCTTCCCTATTCAACAGGGTCTCTTTTACAAGTCCGCCATTCTGAAGGCTTTCCACAGTTGAGGATTTCATTACCCCACCATGTTTCCAGTCAATTGTCGTAGATAAAATGACTCCTTTAAAGCTAAAGTTATTCACCCAGCCCAATACAAAGTCAGGCAATACGGTTCCGAAGTTCTGAACCTCTCCCGGGATCCTTCGACCTGTATTTGGATCGATAACCGGCCTTCCGCTTACCGAATCCCGCAGGAACCCAATGGCTGACAATTGAAATTCGTGACCAGGTACTGCTACCACCTGCACACTATTGAATGCGGAAGCGATAACTACCCGATCCACATCGTCTGAAAGCTCAACCACTGTTGATTCCACGTGTGAGAAGTTAACAATGGTATTCCATTTGAAATTTCCAGCCTGAACAGGTGTTGCTTCAATGGTTACCTCCACTCCTTCCTGATCTACACGTCCAACGTTGGTCAGTCGCCTGGAAAATCCAGTTGATTGTGGTATGGGCAATCCCAATATCTGGTTTTCATTTCTGCTTTTAAAGTACGCTACATCCAGGCCAATCTTTCCATCAAACAACTGGATATCAGCACCAAACTCGTAGCTGGTTTGTTGTTCGGGAACCAAATTGGATGGAGGTATCTGGGTGCCGGCTGCAAAAGCCAGTCTTCCGTCGAAGGGGAAGTTTACATTCAAACTGTACTGTCCGGAAGCAGTGGTAACAGGAAAGAAGTTAAAATTCAACTGATACGGATCGGTATCATTTCCTACCTGTGCATAACTAGCCCTTAATTTTCCATAGGACAAGATGCTATTGGAGATATTCAAGGCGTCTGTGAATACAAATGCCAGACTGGCTGATGGATAAAAATAGGAGTTGTTGTCTAACGGTAACGTAGAAGACCAGTCATTACGGGCTGTCAGTGACAACGTTGCCCAACCCTTATAAATAAATTCTGCCTGACCATAAAGTCCCATCAAACGACGCTGTGAAAAGTCACGGATGGCAACGGTCTGCTCCGCATTCGCAGGGCTAAACAGTTCCGGAATTAACAGAGATGTACCCTGAATTTCCTGACGCTGATACTGTCTGTCATTGTACTGAAATCCGGATAAAATCGAAAATTCAAGATCAGGGGTAAGGTTTTTATTATAGGCTGCAATCAAATCAGAAGTAATCTCCGTTCTCAATATGTTGTCGGAATCATAATTACCATTGATGCGTTGA
>JAOUOM010000203.1 GCA_029880385.1 Cyclobacteriaceae bacterium
CTTTTTGCGGTCGGTCAAACTGGTTGATAAAAGCAGCCACATGGTAGGCCTCCTCATCTGATAATTTTGGGTTTTCCCATGTCGTGCCAAACGGCATATTTCCTTTTATAAATTCCGCAGCCGTGAGCACGCGGTGCATACCTGCCCCGTGGTTATAGGAGTCAGGTCCCCAAAGTGGCGGATAGGTATAGCCATAGACTGAATCAGCACCGGCCAGCCGTACACCCTGTCCGTCTGCTCCATGGCACACCTGGCACTGAGCCACATAGATCGCCCTTCCCCGGATGGTATCAGCAGCAAATTCCGGGATTTTGATTGTTGGGAAGCCCTTAAATTCTGCTTCCCTCCCGGCTGGCAAACCTTCGCCTACCCATGTCATATACGCTACAATGGCCTGCATTTCCCGTGAATCAACCGGCAACATACGCCCATTCATGCTTCGCTCCATGCAACCATTTACCCGGTCTTCGATGGTTCCCATCTTATTTTCACGCCCCCTAAACTGAGGAAAACGAGCCGTGACACCTACAAATGATGATGCCCCTGCCTGTGTACCAGCCTGCATATGACAGTTTTTGCATGCCAGGTTGTTTCCGGCAAACCGCATGTCCGGCTTTTCGGCCATAGGGCCCATCCATCGGGGGGATTCGGTAACCAGCTGGTGCCCGTAGCGGATCAACTGGCCTTTTTCGCCTGCCGGCAGACCGGCAGAGACCGAGTTTACTTTCCATGGAGTTGCCAGTGGGGCCGCCACCTTCGCTGATTCAAACCACTGTGGATAAAACCGCATGGCAAACATCACGGCAAAAACAAATACCACCAACCCCAATACTCCCTTCACTATCGCCAGCGCAAGGCGAATTGATTTGTTCAAGTCCATTAAATTCTGAATGTTTTTACGAAATACACAGGCAGATCCACCTGTATGGATATAAAAAAAGGTGCCGTACCAACCATACGACACCCAACATCTATCTCAAGTAAATTATTTAAGTGTAGAAGGGCAAACGTATGCCGTTTTCGGAACAGCTGTTTCGCTGATGGCTTTGTAACCGCCGGCCACATCAACCACCTTATCGAACCCTCTTGATTTGAGAATGGAAGCAAAAATTACCGAACGGTACCCACTGGCACAATGTACGTAGTAGGTGGTATCTGCCTCTATTTTATCCATGTTTTCGTTCAGGTAGTCCAATGGAATGGTCAGAGCATTTTCAACGTGCTCGGCCGCATATTCCCCGGGCTTTCGTGAATCGATCACAGTAATACCTTCTTCGTATTTTTTGGCAAATTCCTGGGCCGAGACCGACTCCATGGTATCCACTTCTTTTCCGGCAGCTACCCAGGCATCAAACCCGCCTTCCAGGTAACCAAGGGTATTGTCATACCCTACACGCGACAATCGGGTGACCACTTCTTCTTCACGTCCTTTGTCAGCAATAAAGATGATTGGCTGGTTCAGGTCTTTGATCAATGCACCTACCCAGGGGGCAAACGTTCCATCGACACCTATAAAGATCGAGTTTGGTATAAACCCTTTGACGAAGTTGGTTTGATGACGTGTATCGAGGATCAGCGCACTTTCATGGTTTGCCATGGCTTCGAATGTTTCCACGTCAAGGGATACTTTACCCTTTGCCAATACCTGCTCAAATTCCACCACGCCGTTTTTGTTCAGCATGGCGTTTTTGGAGAAATACTGAGGAGGAGGTAAAATGCCATCCGTCACTTCATGGACAAACTCCTCTTTTGTCATGTCTGCACGCAAGGCATAGTTGGTCTTTTTCTGGTTGCCCAAAAGGTCAACGGTCTCCTTGCTCAGGTTTTTACCACAGGCAGAACCGGCACCATGCCCGGGATATACGATTACATCATCGGCCAAAACCATGATCTTATTTCGCAAACTTTCGAAAAGCATACCCGCCAGGTCTTCACGTGTCAGGTCGGATTTTACGGCCAGGTCAGGGCGTCCTACATCGCCCAAAAACAATGTATCGCCACTGAATATTGCATGGTTTTTGCCATTCTCATCGATCAGCAAAAACGTAGCACTCTCCATGGTATGTCCGGGTGTATGCAGTACTTTGATTTTTACTTTTCCCAACTGAAATTCCTGTCCGTCGGTAGCTTCAATTATATCATACTGAGTTTTGGCTGTAGGGCCAAATACGATCTGTGCACCTGATTTTGATGCCAGCTCCAAATGGCCGGATACGAAATCCGCATGGAAGTGGGTTTCAAAGATGTATTTGATCGTTGCACCTTCCTTTGCTGCCTTTTCCATATAAGGCTGTGATTCCCTCAGGGGATCAATGATGGCTGCCTCCCCGTCACTTTCCACATAATAAGCACCCTGGGCCAGGCATCCGGTATAAATCTGTTCTATTTTCATTTGTACTTGGGTATTTTAATAAATCAACAATGCAATTTTACGCAGAGGCCAGTCATGATGCTGTAACAAAAGTTACATGGTCGTGCTACACTCCCTAAAAACCTTAACAGGACAGGTATTGCATTTGTTTTGATCGAGCATCCCAAAAAGTGCATGGACTGCTTCTTCTTTTGAAATAAAAAATCGATCTGCACCGATCTCATCCCAATATCCCCCATCCTGCATCGACTCACGTGCCCGCAATTTGAGTCCGCTGAAATAGATGAATTTTCCTTTGGCCTCCCAGCTTTTAACTACATCTACCAGCATCTCGGCACTGGACGTATCAATGAGGTTGATCCCGTTTGATATGACCAGATAGTGTGAGTGTGGCTGATCGTACAATTCATCCAATTGTTGTTTGACATGTTCAATTGCCCCGAAATACAACGAGCCCTCGATCCGGACAATCATCAGTTGCGGACACACGGGCAGCTTTTCCTTTTCAACATTCAAAAACATCCGGTATTTATGGGAGGGATCGGGTGCCAGCCGCACAAATCGTGGTTGGGCCGTACGCTGCAGGTAAAAGACAAGTGAAAAAAATACACCCAGATAAATGGCATATTCGAGTTCCAGTACCAGTGTGGCAATCAGGGTAATAAACAAAACCGTACTTTCTCTTTTGCTTGTCCTGACGATTTTTTTAATGTGGTGAAAGTCGACCAGGTTGTAGGCAACCAATACGATAATACCGGCCATGGCTGGAATAGGCAAATACGCAGCAAGCGGTGCCACAAATGACACCACCAACATCAGCAAAATGGCAGCGAAGATGGCGGCCATGGGTGTTTTGGCTCCTGATGAATAATTGACCCCCGAACGTGTAAAAGACCCGGAGCCTGCATAACAGGAAAAAAAACTACCGACCAGATTGCTCAATCCCTGACCAATAAACTCCTGATTGCCATCAATCCGCTGGCCTGTTTTGGTCGCAACCGACCGGGCAATGGCCACAGCCTCAATAAGCCCCAGCATCGCAATGGCAAAAGCATTGGGTGCCAGACGTTGCATCATGCCAAAATCAAGCAGTGGCCAGCTAACCGGAGGAAGCCCTTTTGGCAATTCGCCTACTACGGAAATCCCTACAGTTTCCCCGCCCAGAAAATAGGCTAAAACACTGCCAAAAATCATGGCGACCAACATGTGAGGTACCAGACGGTGAATACGACGGATGAGCAAGGCCACAACCAGCGTGAAAATACTGATGCCCAACACGTAAGGATTTGTCTCCGTGATTTGCCAGATCAAACGCCACCAGGTGTCCAGAAAGGTGGTGCCCCGTGCAATGTCAAGGCCAAAAAAATGCTTAAGCTGGCTGGTCGCAATCAGCAGGGCCGCACCTGCCGTAAACCCGATGACAACAGAATGTGAAACAAAATTCACAATAACGCCAAAGCGTACCAACCCAAGGGTCAATTGAATGGCCCCCGCAATAAAGGTTACGCCAATGGCCAGGGTCACAAACTCCGGTGTAGACGGACTGGCAAATTGACTGACCGTAGAGAAAACCACGATGGATATGGCGGTAGTAGGGCCGCTAATCAGGTGATGGGACGACCCAAACAAGGCGGCGACCACCGGCAACACCATGGCGGTATACAATCCGTAAATCGGAGGCATGCCGGCGATGATCGCAAAGGCAACCCCCTGTGGAAGCACAACGATGGCACCCGTGATCCCGGCTATAAAATCTGCCCGGAGGGTGCCATTGTTGACTGCTTTAAACCAAGTAAGAAATGGAAAAAACCTGTACATTCTTCTAATCTGCCTACCCTTTCAAATAGTAGGTGTCCATCGTTGGTTTGAGTACCCTGTTAAACCACAACGGCCTCCTCAAACCATCCGGTCCGGGGGCAGGACGTGTCATGTCCAGCCACTTGCGATAAACTTCCATTGACTTATCGGTATCCACCATTACATCACCATAGCGGTCGTCGGGGCCTACATTTTCAAGCCGGACTTTCTGGTGCCAGCAATGCATCCCGCTAATCGGGTCGGGATGTACAGGGAATGTAATATTTTGATGGACTCCTCCATCTGACCAGAAGATCCGCTTGGAGTCTTTATCCGTACTTTCAAATGGCCGTACTCCCTGCAGGACACGCATTTTCCATTTGCCCCCCTCCTGCTCGATAGCCACCGTATTGGTAGCCCACCGGTTTCCTTCCTTATCCTGAGGGCGCCTCCACCTGCCCAGGTGGTGCGAACAGGCAATGACACCCGGCTTCATTCCTTCCGTTACCCAAACCCGGTCTACAAAATAGCCGATTTCGGTATTTACCTTGATCAGGTCGCCATCCTTCAGCTTAAACTTCCGCGCATCTTCCGGATGCATCCAGATGGGGTTGCGGTTGGCAATCTCTGTCAGCCACTTCGCATTGCCGGAGCGGCTGTGAATCAGAACGGGCAAGCGGAAGGTAGGTACCAGTGGGTAATCCCCTTTGGAACGATCCATTTCATCCTCATGCACGTGGCTTTTGATGTATTTAGGCACGTTGTGTTCGGGCCATTTCCATTCCTCCATCGTTCGTGAGTAAAATTCCTGCTTGCGTGACGGGGTAGGAAAGCCCACCACTGCCTGACCGTCGACCATGACACCAATGGCATGTCCGTCTTTTCTGATCACCTGCGATTGCGGGTCCACACTTGCCCCCTTCATTTCATCATCCGAAAGTTTCTTCAGGTGCTTGTTGTAAGAGGTCTTTTCCACTTCATATGCCCCATATTTACGCATATAGTCCAATGGAGTCAATCCTTCTTTTGCGGCTGCCTCCGGCAATCCTTTGGTTCGCTCGAAAATATATTGATAATATTCATCAATGTTGATTTTTTCCCCTTTTCGGTAAGGCGATTCAAAGTGCTTGCGCACGCCCAGGCTGCCATCCGGGTCTATTCGCCAGGAAAGCTCAATCCAGAATTCATATT
>JAOUOM010000204.1 GCA_029880385.1 Cyclobacteriaceae bacterium
ACCCGCAATCATACTGGCCACAAACAAAAGCCCAAACGTCCTCCACCACTTTTCCCGGATCAGCCGAAACGACCTACCAAAAGCCTCTCCTATGCCCTGATCTTCAAACAAGTAGATGGGAATGGCCAGCGACAGGGTAACCATCAGGTAGATTCCAGGAATAATAAACAGGAAAAATCCCAAAACCGTAACCACCGATATCAGCAGCATCAGCCCCAATACCCCCGGTATTTTTCCCAACACGGCACCGATCACATCGGAAGGCGTGGGCCTCACTTCCTGCTGTTGGTTTAGTTTCATATATCCGTAAATGCCCGACAACATAAAGGCATACGTTACCATCGACAGTACGACCATCGCCAGATAGCTCGTCCCGATTTTACCCAAAAACCCCAATGCTTCCACATCATCCATGTCAGGATTTTGGGACATGCTGATCATAGATCCAAACAGATCCGATAGCAGGATACCAAATAGCAGGCTGAGCGGAACAGCCACCAGCAACACCAGCTTCATTAGCGGTGCGAAATTTTGCCTGATGTACTCTATGGTCACATTAATTTTGGCACCGAAATCACGGATTTGATGCAATTCAATTTTTGGTTCTGACATGTTTTTTCAAATTTGGTAGTATAACAAGGTACGTACTGACTACAGCCAGTGAAATCAGTATAATAAAAATTTTCACCACAAGGGGCCACTCCGTGTGACGGGTCACAAAAGACTCCAGAAAACCGGCCACGATAAAAAATGGTACCAGGCTCAATACAATTTTCAGCCCACGCCTGGCTGACAACCGGAACGCATACAAACGGGGATATGTGCCCGGAAACAACAGGCCATTTCCCATCACCAGACCGGCAGCACCCGCAATAACTATAGCCGATATCTCCAGTGTACCATGAATCCAGATCGTCAGGATCGTTTCATCGAACAGCCCTTGCTGGAAAAAAAGGTAATGAAAAGTGCCCAACATCAGGCCATTTTGAAATAAGATATAGCCCGTCCCTACCGAAAATAACAGCCCGAAAGCAAAGGCCATTAATGCGACGCGAATGTTGTTGGCCGTAATGGTCACAAACATATACGACTCAGACATCCCCTTGTATACGGCCATCGGATCTCCTTTTTCTATGTTTTCATAGGTCATGTCCACATAGGGGTCGGTAAGGATCAGCCGCACAAACGTATCATCATAGGCTGCCGACAAGGCACCAATGAATACCCCGGCCGCAAATATGAGAAAGGCATAGCCCAGGTATGGATATGCCCGGTTCATTTCACGGGGTACTTCATCAGTCCAGAACGTAATAAACCGGCTCTTTTTCTCCGGCTTGTTACGATAGATGAGGTTGTGGACCCGTACGGTCAGCTCATTGAGATAGAGCACCACCTGCGTGCCCGGATAGCGTGCCTGGGCATAGGCCAGGTCTTCGGTCAGGTGTACATAGATAAACGAAAGCTCATCAGCCGACAAAGCAGACGGATGTGCCAGTTGTGCCTCAAATCCCTTCATTTACCTTCATTTATCCGTACAAAAATTCCCTGACGCATTTTTTTTTCTTATGATTGCGTCAAAATAATAATACCTACGGTTATGGCCAAATTTATCACCAACCAAAATATTGAGATAAAACTCGAGCTGGCCAGTATCGGCGACCGGATGCTGGCATTTTTACTGGATGCCCTCATCCTGTTTGCGTATTTTATGTTGGTTGTGATCATTTCAGAGTCATTTTCGGGGTTTTCTTCCCTGTTTCTTATGGTAGCCATGCTGCCCATGATGTTTTATTCACTGCTTTTCGAAATTTTCTATCATGGCCAGTCCCCCGGCAAAAAAGCCCGCAACCTCAGGGTCGTTCGGCTCGACGGGGGTGCCCCTTCCATCGGCCATTATTTACTACGCTGGGTACTGCGCCCCGTCGATATCTTCTTTTATGGTGCCGTGGCCATCCTCACCATCATCGTGACTAAAAACGGTCAGCGACTCGGCGACCTGGCAGCCGGTACCACCGTCATCCGGCTGCGCCAGTCCATAAACCTGTCCGAAATACGATCGGTACGCACGGACCAAACGCCCCATGAAGTCCTGTACCCCCAGGTAAAACGGCTCAGCGACCGCCAAATCGAATTAATCCGCCGTTCGCTCAAAATGCGCCGTGACGGCCACAATGCCGATGCTGTACACGAACTTGCCCTCAAAATCAAAGAAGTATTGCACATTGACGAAGAGTTGCCCGACGTAAAATTTCTCTACCAAATCCTCGCCGATTACGAATACATCCATCAATAAATAAGGGCTTGCCTTCACAGGGAGCGGCACCGGCTGGCCCCCAGTCACCTGTATGCCCGTGCTCCGCACCGGCCCCCGTGCTGCCCACGCCCGGGGCTAGGCAGCGACTTTTTGCGCCCTTTACCGGCGACCGGTAGGCAGGTGGATACGCTTTCGTAGACTGTTTTTCTTTTTGCTACGAAAGCAAAGATGCATTATAGCACAAATCTAAGCGTAGTTTTCACTACGCTTTCATATGACCGCTTTTCTTATTGCTTCGAAAGCAAAAAAATAGCAAAGGCGCGGACGGCTGGGCGCCCCCGGCCAGTTATAGCGAATGCTATGCCTGGTGCTTCATTTTTTTTTATATGCTACGCCGAGTTAGGGACTCACTCGCCAATTAGATATTTCATCTGCAATACACAGTCATTTTTTACTTAATTTTGTTGTACAAAAAGATTTCATATAGATGTAAACCCGGAAGCAATAGAGAAAATCTAAAATGAAAACTGAAACAACATTCACTATCCATACTGAGACCATTGAGCAAGAAAATGCATTAAAGGCTTTTGCCAAAGCTCTTAAAATGAAGTTTGAAATTGCTAAGGAAAAACCGTATGATCCTGAGTTTGTAAATAAGATTCAGGAGAGTAGACAACAGGCCAAAGAAGGGAAAACCGTAAAGATAGCTCTGGACGATCTATGGAAAGAGTAATCGAATATACCCTTAAAGCTCACGAAGAAATTACATTTTTTAAAGATTCCGGACAGGCTAAAATCCTGAAAAAAATCCGCCAGCTTATTGAGTCCGTTCAGCATGATCCTTTTGATGGTGTTGGTAAGCCAGAACGGCTAAAACACCAACTCTCCGGCTGCTGATCCCGAAGGATTAATCGGGAACATCGCTTGATATATGAAGTGACTGATGATAAAATCTTTATCCTTTCTGCCAAAGGTCATTATTAATTATTGGTATCCGGGAAAAGATTTTTCGATTGAAAGATTTACCATAAAATCACCCTTTACATTCCCTGAAGGGACAATTTTAGTTTCTCCCTTTAGGGAAGGGGTAGTTTTGGAGATTGGAGAAAAATCTTTTCCCATGTTGTTTAAACAAGGTTTTTTCTTACTTTCAAAATTTAGTCGGACATCAGTAATTATTAATAATAAATTATTAGCTGCCGCAAGTTTCGCGAAGCGTTACTTGTGGCTTTCAAAATTTCATTCCTTCATTCTAGTTAGACCACAAGTCGCGCCACCTCTCTACCCCTCAATGGAAGACTTGCGATAGCTGTGAATGCTATGCCTAGTACTTCCTTTTTTCATAATCTACGCCGAGTTAGGGATGTCACACGCGGCACGCGTGCGCCAGCTTGTGTTTCTTTTTTTTTATAAACTACGACGAGTTAGGGGGTTAGCAATAATTATCAGTTCAATTAATATTCCAACTGATCCCAAGCAAGCAATAACAAAACCTGTCCAATACATTTCAAAGATTGAGCAAAACGTTACAATTAACCCAATAAATACTGATCCATAGAGGCTTGCTTTTACATACGCTGGAATTTTAATTTTTCTAATCACAGCCCATTCTAAAACCGATAAAACTAAAATTGCTGGCAAAATACCAACAGGTACAACTAAAAGATATAATCCATCTCTAGTCGAATTACCCCAAGCAAAAAAATCAAGTAAATATGTATTTAGATATCCTGCATAAAATAGCATTACAGCTTTTACGAGTACTAAAAGACCAAATAATATGAGTCTCGCTTTTTTCATTAATTTCATTTAAAACCTATCTGTCTTGCGGCCAAATTGTCTTTCTCCTTTTTGACTTTCCTTTCTTTTTCTTAGGTGCTTTTTCAGCAACTTCATCTCGGTTAACATTGTCCATATAATGAGCAGTAAACAATCCTGTTTGAAGAGGATTGTTCAACTGTATATTTGCCACATTTCCTGAAGGTGCGTTATACTTATCCGAACCAGCCAATCCTCCAGCAACGCCGTCTTGAACTGTATAAAAATGTGTTAGCCTATCAATTCCCCAATTATCGTTTGGATTCTCTGCATCAAACTGCTCATTATAAGCTGGAGTGTTAAAATTTACAATTTCCACAGAAATATGATACTTCTCCCACAGGAGTTTTGCAGCCTGAATAGCAACATTTCCTCCGTGGCTATGACCAATTAGAGTAATGTGTTGTTCTGGATCATATGTATTTTCAATGTGCATAACAAGGCTCTTAGCTGCCCGTAATCGATCACTCTCATTATTTAATAACCAATTTTTCTTTCGTGGACCTTCTTGATAATTCCAGCGGAATTTAATGTCGTAAGTCGTATTAGTCGTGACTGTTCTTTTTATAAAATTTGCCAGATCATCCGTCCACATATCTGGACCTGATGCTGTTCCATGAATAAAATATGCTTCTAGTCCTTCAAGCTCAACATGTGTTGTCACCTTATTTTCACTGAATGCATATGGTGAGTTATAATAAAAAGCTTCTGACATAGGATCTATGTTAAAAAATCTTCCCAATGCCGGATCCGAGTTTCTCCATTTGAAAGAGTCCCATCCGGTTTCATCCTGGTGCTCTTGTCCCTGGAATTTGTACAAATTCTCCTGTCCTGAGGTATACGAGTTAAAAGAGAGGCCGAAAGGATAATAGTCATCCCGCTGCACTACAGCACCTGTGGCATCTACGGTCACGCGTACATTGCCCAGGTGGTCGGTGAGGTTGTACTGGTAGGCACTGGTGGTGAAGAGGTAGTGCCCCTCGGCGTGCTGGAGGAAGTCGAGGGTGCCGTCCGTGTACTGGATGCCGCCCACAAAGTCCGTGTTGTCGGTATTTTCCCCATATTGGGCTATTTTTCTGAGTTTAGTGCCTGCTGCATCGTAGGTATAGGCTACATAGCCACTGTCCATGGTCACCCGCTCGGGGAGGTTCAGGTAGTTGTAGGTGATGCCGGTGATGCCTTTGTTTTTGTCCACGGTCATGTTGCCATTCGCATCGTAAAGGTAGTCATCGCAACTAACTGGTGCAAGTGGCGTGGATTGAACTAAACCCTAAGCGTAGTTT
>JAOUOM010000205.1 GCA_029880385.1 Cyclobacteriaceae bacterium
CAGATTACCCTTCGCGACCTGCTGACCCACTCGGCAGGAATAGGCTATGGCGGAGGCCCTGCTGCCAGCCAGTGGGAAGCAGCCGGTATCACGGGCTGGTACTTTGCCCACCGCGATGAGCCCGTTGCTGCCACGGTAGCCCGCATGGCAGCCCTGCCAATGGAGGCCCAGCCCGGCGAACGCTTTGTCTATGGCTACAACACCGACATACTCGGCGTAGTGATCGAGCGGGCATCCGGTATGCCCCTCGACCAATTTATCAAAACACGCATTACAGATCCGCTGGGAATGACCGACACCCACTTTTACCTGCCCAAGGAAAAAACAAATCGTCTCGCTACGGTCT
Organism: Cyclobacteriaceae bacterium; assembly: GCA_029880385.1. Taxonomy (GTDB): domain Bacteria; phylum Bacteroidota; class Bacteroidia; order Cytophagales; family Cyclobacteriaceae; genus JAOUOM01. The sequence goes on from JAOUOM010000205.1 coordinate 347, forward strand.
ATTCCGCCTACGAAGGCAAGCCACTCCAACGATCGCCCGACGAGGGGACCATGGTGAGCCAGGGTGCATACGTCAAAGGTCCCCGTAAGAGTTTTTCGGGCGGGGCCGGCCTGCTTTCCACAGCCCAGGACTATGCCCGCTTTCTGCAGATGTTGCTGAATGGCGGCAACTGGAACGGCCAGCAACTCCTTTCTCCCAAAACCATCGAACTCATGACAGCCAACCATCTCGCCTTTGGCGAAATCCCATGGACAGACGGCACCGGCTTTGGACTGGGTTTTTCGGTACTCATGGATCTGGGCAAACGGGGCACTCCCGGCTCTGTGGGCGAATACGGATGGGGAGGTGCCTATGGGTCTTCCTACTGGGTCGACCCCAAAGAAGAACTCGTGGTTGTCTACTTCAAACAACTGATCCCAACAGCCGGACTGGACGACCAGAGCAAACTGAGGACCATGATCTACCAGGCCATCACCGAATAAGGCCCAATAGCAGGGCCGTACCCGACCGATGGAGTTAATGCCTAGGAGCGGCAGGGGCTGGACACCCGGCCACTGTACGCCCGTGCTCCGCGCGACCCCCGTGCTGCCCACGCCCGGGGCTAGGTAGCAGGTTTTCGCGCCCTTTACCGGCTACCGGTATTCAGGTTGGTACGCGCTCGCATACCTCTTTTTCTGTTTTTTTTATTCACTACGCCTGATTGGGGTAAATACCCCTGTTGCCCTGGCAAAATCGCTGAACATCTGTGCCGCCCGGGGCTATGGGGAAGCGGTATGCGCTCGTTGAAAGGTTCTTCCTTTTGCTACCCGTCTACAAAGTCCAGTTACCTCCTTTCGGCCAGTTAGCCTACCCTCCCGGCTCCATCAGCCGCCGGGCAACGTCCCGTATGGTTTCGAGCAGATAGTCGACCGATGATACCTGCTTGCGATGGTTGGTAAGGCACGCACGCAACACATATACCCCGTCGAGAACCGTTCCGGTAATAAAAACCCGCCCGTCTGCCTCTAGGGCCGCCACCAGCTTTTGATTAAAGTGCTCCGTTTCCTCTTCGGTACGAAGGTGGGCGACGTACCGAAAACACGTGATGGCCAGGTGCGAACGAGACCGCAATTCAAAATCATCCGATCCCGCCACACGATCCGCCAGGTAGTGCGTCAGTTCAATATCCTTTTGGATCATCCGCTGGATTTTTTCAAACCCATAGACCTTCAGCGACATCCAAACTTTGAAGGCCTTGGCATTACGTGACAACTGAAAATAGTGTTCGTTAAACTCCAGCCGGTCACTGGCATGCGCCACGGCAGCCCCCAGGTAATCGGCCTGCTTAAAATACGTTTCACGCAAGGAACCCCAGCTCCTCACCAGCACACAGCCTACTTCGAAGGGCTGATACAACCACTTATGAAAATCCAGTGCCACCGAATCGGCTTTTTCCAGGCCGGCATAGGCCCCGCGCAAAGACGGCAGGCTGGATGCCAGTCCGCCATACGCTCCGTCTACATGAAACCACAGCTTGTATTTTTCAGCAATCCCTGCCAGCGCATTCAGGTCGTCAATGGCACCCGTATTTACCGTTCCTGCATTTCCTACCACACAAAATGGCTGGTATCCGGCCCGGATATCGGCCTGGATTTGTTTTTCCAGTTGATCCACATCGATGGTATAGTCCGCATGGGTACCAATTTTCCGAAAGTGGTCCGTTCCAATCCCCAGGAGGGCAATGCTTTTGTCCGTACTGTTATGCGTCTGGTTGCTACCGTACACCACAAACGGCGACTGGCCAAACAAACCGGTTTGATTGATATTCTTTTCCCTGAAATACACGTTTCGCGCGACCGTCAGCCCGGCCAGGCTGGCCGCCGATCCGCCACTCACCATCGCTCCCCCTGCCTCTGGCGTATAACCTATCATTTCTGCCGCCCATTTCACCACGCGCTTTTCGATCTCGGTCATGGCGGGTGCCAAATGCCATTTTGCCACATTTTGATTGACCGTGCTGGCCAGCAGCTCGGCCACCGTGGCTACCTGACTGCCACCCGACATCACATAGGCATACATGTTTGGGCCCAGGTTGCCGGTGGCCGTATCGATGACTCTGGCCTTAACCTCATCGAGAAAGCGGAGTCCGTCAGAACCTGCCATCGGAAGGGGTTCGTCAAACCAGCTTTCCACTTCCTTTGGCGAAAAACCGGCAAATCCCTTTTGCGTGTCCACATGCGCATATTGCTGCACCAGCAGCGCAGAAGCCCGCTGCAGCAATTTCTCAAATTCCTCAGGGGAAAAATCCAATGTCTCTTCCATATGTCTGAACTTCTTGTGCAGGCCGGGTCAAAAACAATCAGCCCGGTACCGGATGCTACTAAAATAATGGGGCAAAGTAATGAAATCTACCCTCCCCCACCAAAGCGCGACAAGCCACCTCTTACATGAAAACCCGGCTACCGTTTTCACCCCCACACTCCTGCCTTCCACAGAATGGCCTGTAGCACCTACGTACCGCACACACAATTCATTTTTTAATTGCCACGATTATGGTCAATTTAATGGTCAATTTGAGATCGTCTATGAGTGAGCAACACCATTCCGCCATCCGCAGGGAAGTGGCTGACTATATGTACCTGGTGGCCACCAGAAACCGCGCAGGGATAGAGGCCAAAGCTTCGGAATTTATCGGGTCACTGGAAAACCACACCGACCCGGAAATCCTCGGGCTATGTCATTTCGTCAGGGGAATCACGCATTTCTTCAACAACCGCTACCACGAAGCAAGCGAAGATTTCAACAAAATCTTTGACTTGCCTCACGATCTACCGGAAATATGGGGCATTGCCCACATGGGGCTGGGCTTTAACCACCGGAGTGAAGGCCACCTCGACCAGGCCGTCATCCACCTTTTTTCTGCCGTCGAACTGATCGACAAATACGGGGAATTCAAAAAGTTTATCGCCTATTGTTACCAGTCACTGGGCGAAATCCACACCACCATCAATGAATACGAGCTGGCCATCCACTATTTTACCGATGCCTATACTTCATCCGTCGATGATGTAGACCAATCGGCCTATTTCCGGTACCACATGGGACTGGGTGGTTGCTACCTGAAGATGAAATCGTATGAAAAAAGCCAGCAACACCTGGTAATGGCTCTGGAGGTAAAAGACCGGCCACTGCCCATCATCGCCAGAGCAAAAAATGACCTTGGCATACTCTACCTGGAAACAAAAGACTATGCCAACGCCAAAAAAACGCTGCTAAACTGCCTCACCATTCGAGAGGCGAACGGCCTGGAAGATGCGGCCAGTACCACCATGACCGCATTAGCCGAAGTTTACCTGGAAACCAACCAATTGGAAGAAGCCCGTCAGTTGCTGACTCGGGCCATGACCATTGTTACAAAATACCAGACCAAATGGAAGAAAATCCAGGTACTGAAACTACTGGCCAGACTTCATGCCACTACCGGGCAATTTGCACAGGCCGTCGACTATTTTGAACAATACATTACGCTCTACGATGAAATAAAAGGAGAACAGGAACGCAACATACTCAAATTTAAAAATGCCCAGATCGAGACACAGAAACAGGTAATTTCTGACAAGCATACCCAACTGGCCGCCACCCTCGAAGAAATCAAACGCCTCAAAGTAAACCGCAAGGCCGTCATTTCTAGCTGGATCACCATCATCCTGCTCGTCATTGTCTCCGAACAGTTCTTGGATCCCCTGATCGAAAATTACGCCTACAACCAACTACTCAGTTTGCTGGCCAAAGCAGGTATCGCCCTCTTATTCAAACCCATTGACGGGCTCTACGAAAAAATCCTGTGGAACAAAGCCATTCGCAAAGTCACGTGACCCTTCCGAGCAAGAAAACCAATAAAATTCCACCGAAACAGACAAAAAAAATGCTCATCCGGAGCGATACCGGCTGAGCCCCCAGGCACCTGTACGCCCGTGCTCCGCGCCTGCCCCCGTGCTGCCCACGCCCGGGGCTAGGCAGCAGCTTTTCGCGCCCTATACCGGCTACCTGTATTCAGATTGCTACGCTTTCTTCTGGCTGTGTTTTTTCTACATACGCAATGAAAATACGAAGGCTATCCCTGGCACTTTTTTAAACTACGCCGGGATGGGGTTTGGCTGGCTAGGGGCACAAATAGCCTGTAAATTAGCCCCGGCAGCAGCGGCATCCTTTCCGTTGGGCTTGCTGGCGGGTGGCAGGAAAGATACAGCGGATGACGGGTAGCCCCGTGGCCAGACGGCACGTATCGGCCGCTCGTATTGTGAAGCAACTGAAGGCAAAAAAAAATCCCCGGAATGCATTCCGGGGATTGGTCTGTGATTCGCCTGGGGTTCGAACCCAGGACCCCATCCTTAAAAGGGATGTGCTCTACCAGCTGAGCTAGCGAATCAATAGGCAACTTATATATTCAATTTATTTAGGTGTTTTTCGCTCCCTTTATTAAAATTGAGGTTGCAAAAGTATGCGTACCTTTTACAAAAACAAAGAAATGAAACAGAAGTTTTTAATTTATTTCCTGACCGTGCCCGGAATGCTTTTTTCCACCTCCATTTTTGGCCAATTGAACTATGCTGATTCATTATTTGAAAGTAAAAAATACACCGAAGCGTACCAGATTTATGCCGACATGTATACAAATGAACAGGCATCCCCTGCCATGCTTTTGCGCATGGCATTTATACAGGAGGGGTTGGGTCGTTATGTAGATGCGATCTATTACCTCGACAACTACTATCAACTCACGGCCGACAAACATGCCCTGACCAAAATCGGTGAATTAGCCGAAGAAAACGGGCTTCAGGGGTATGCCTATTCTGATTTCACCTTTTTTATGGGCTTTGTAACGAGGTACACAACCCAGCTTTATCTGTTGCTCGTATCTCTGACTGCCCTGCTGATGGTCGTGATCGTACGGGCCCGGCACCGGAATATACGGCCAGTGGGTGCTGCGCTGGCCCAGACATGGGTATTG
>JAOUOM010000206.1 GCA_029880385.1 Cyclobacteriaceae bacterium
GTCAATGGCATGTACGGCATCCAGCATATCCTGCCTGGTTTCATACGTCACCCAGCTATTGGCAGGTGTATCCCAGAAGGTATAAATCTGCCGGATGGAATCCCAGTCACCGCCGTATTGGTCCATCTGCCCGATGGTGACGGGGCCATAGCGGGATTCCCAGGCGGCAAACATGCGGTCGACATTGGAATGATGGAGAAAAAAGACCTGATCAAACCCCGCACTGGGGATGTAGCCCATCAGCCCAAAGCCATTGCCTTCTTTCTGGTAGATGCGGTTGTAGATCGCGGTGGTTTTGTCTTTGTCGTCCACCGCGCCTCCGATGTAGTCGTGCATGACATTGTGCAGTCGGTCTTCGAGCCCGCGCGAAAATTCGCTGACATCAGACAGCGACAAGAAGTCCGAAATGGTGAGGGCTTGCTGCATGGTGCGGACACACAGATTCCTGACTTCCGTCCCCACATGGATGGCGATGCTGTCCATCGCCTGGTAATCGATGGGCAGTCCGGCCATGAGGCTGGGTGAGCGTCCGGTTTCATACAGGGGGTTGGTGATAAGGCCGGCATACTGGGTGGTAAGTGTTTCCTGGCGAAATTGATCGGGTATAGAGGGCTGATTGCTGTAGTCCCAATACGGCAGGCTGAAACCAGCGGCCACATCCTCGCCCAGACCGGGGTATCCTTCGCCCCCATTGGCAATCTGGTAGCGGATGTTGCGCTCATAATAATAGATATAGAGCCGGTGCCAGGTCAGGAAATTCAGTTGCTGGTCTGTGGGGTACATGTGCGGGCAGGAGTTCCATGCTTTCAATACCTGGCCTTCGTTGTAAAAGCCACACAGTGTGTCGAGTCCGGGTATGGAATCCTTTGGGGGCACCGCATGCATACTGCCCTGATAAAACCAACTGGCAGGATCGGTACAATCCTTGGCCCGGATAATGGCTGCCCCATAGGCATACAGGTCAAGTACGGAAGGGGCACTTTCACTTGTATGGGCATTGACCCTGACAAAAGCCGGGGGTGTTTCGGAGCGCAAATCCCGGTTATCTGACGGGCCTTGGCAATAGGAAAGTCCGAGTGTGGTCACTATCCACAGGATCGGGAGGTATGGGGTGATGTTAGGTGCGGATTTCATGGGGTAGTTGGTTTGGTGGTGTACACGTCGATGAAGCGAAGGAGTTTGGATGGGTCGGCAATTTTTTGTGCCTGTTCGAAACTAAGGTAAGGATCGGGTGTCACGACGGGTTTTCCGGCACCAAAGTCCAGCAAAAAGCTGAAATCGGAGCCTTTGAGCTGGGCTTGCCCGTGACAACCCTGGCATCCGCCCACATCAAAGGTTCGGCCATTGTAGACGACATTTTTGAGTGTATCGAAGGGTTTTTGGAAGGATCCATGAAACCGGGTAAGGAGCAGATCCGACTCAATCACATAGTTGGCCATAAAGTAATTATCATCCGCTGAACGTTGTTCGAAATCGACAGGAGTGCCCTGTACGCCTATCAACTGGTAAAATTGCCAGCGAGAGGCCGGGTTTTTTGAACGGATCATTTCCCATGCCAGCTGATTTACTTTTTGCAACGTGGCCGGGATGCTCCTGTCGACGACCGGGGTGGGCATGTGGGGGTCGACAGACGGGTCGCTGTTGCCATTGACAATGGGTGTATCGAGGCCGATTATTTTCATATCGGCATTTCGCACGTCCACCTGTTCCCAGGAAGCAAAAATGAAGGCCGGGTAATTTTTGGTTTTGTGGATGATATGCATCCCGATGAGGGCCATTGTACCGGTTTGGGCCACAGCGACGGAATCGTTTCGGATCTGGGGGTAATACACCACTTCTTTGGTCAAAAAGCGGGACGGGTCGTCCTTGCCGGGCACCAAAAAACGCCAGGCTGTCTTGATTTCGATGGCCCCTTCGTCTACCTCACTGCCACAGGGCAGGCATACGACATTATAGGCCGTGTCGCTGTTGCAGGTGCTGTTACGGCTGGTTGCATCTTTCAGATACACGGTATCTGCTCCCCTGTTGACCGCCAGGCTCAGTAATTGGTCGGTAGGGAATTTGGCTTTCACATAGTTGTACTCGACCAAATTGGACTTGGCCATATACAATACTTCCAGCGAATCGTAGGCATACAGGTAACAGGAGCCGATTTCATTGTCTTCGTCCAGGTTGACCCAATAATCGGACGGAGTCACCTGAAAGGTGAGGGAATCGATACCGGCCCGAAAGGAATAGACGGGTTTGCCCGTGTCCAGGTTCTGGTTGCGCAGGCCACTGGCTGGTCGTAATTCTGTCCGGTGGATGTAGGTTTCCCATACCGCCAGCTGAGGTGCGGCACCACTTGTGGCAAAATCCCAGTTTACATTTGGAGTCGTGCGGCGCTGGTCTTCGGGCCAGGAGGCCGCCCAATTAAGCGCAAAAAACTCATTCCAGGCAAACACGGCCATGTCAGATTCAGTCGCGTCGGCAGGCAGGTCACGCGGAACCTGATACGAAATGCTGAGTGTCGGGACCGGGGGGGCTGCCAACAGGCTTTGGTCATTCTCCATGCCCTGCTGGCCACAGCCCATGAGCCATAGCAGGGAGAAAACCAGTACATTTTGGTTTGTTGTTTTCATAAGCGAGTTTGAATTAGTAGTTTTCCTAAATATAATAATGACTTGAATATCAGGAGAATAATTCATCATGTCAATACCCTGAACAGGGTATTTATTACCTAACGTTAGGTTTTTGTGCGGTATACGAAGGATTGTATACCAAATACACGGTATCGCCGACCGGAAAGCCACTGATAATGGTGAGAAAAAACGGGTGGAAAACAACAAACTCGGTACTATGCCCGGCTAAGCTAGGCTCCGATTGGGACGGCTACAAAGCCGCGAAAATATAGTCGATAGGCTGGATATCCCCAATGAGTGGCTGCCGGAGCACTACCGGCTGGCCATCTGGCACCTGTACGCCCGTGCTCCGCACCGGCCTGCGTGCTGTCCACGCCCGGGGCTAGACAGGGACTTTTTGCGCCCCTTACCTGCGACCTGTAGGGTAGTTATAACCCCCCTATCAGCGTCTCCCATCAGGGACGCTGATCAAGAATCTGTACGTTCTCCCCTATTTGCCCGGAAGAGGCCGGAATTTGTGACGGCATGAAAAAATGCCGGTGGTCAGCTAAAACGATCCGTACTTTTTTTGACAAATGTACAGGGCGAATCATCCGGATTCCCAAAACTGGGTATGTACCACCTATTGGCTGATAACGAAGCGTAATGGCCATTACGCTTTCGTATGGTTGCTTTTCTTCTTGCTATGAAAGCATTCTGATAACAAAGGCATAGCGAATGCTATGCCTGGTGCTTCTGTTTTTTGTAAACTACGGCGAGTGAGGGGAAATTCAAGTAGTATAAAATAAAGGATTTGAAATCCTTTTTATCTATCCGTCGACATGCCCTTCGGAACATGTCGAAGAGCAGGAATGAGGATAAAAACAATGATAAAGGGATAAAGAATACAAAAGGAAAATTTGTGAATTCAATCTCAATTATCTTTAATAGAGAATGGTGGGAATCTAGAATTTTATTTCCTGACTCTGGTGAAATAGGAGATTTAATAAATTCAGGCCGAAGATAAAAATCCCCTGTTAATTCCACGGTAACTCTATAAAATCATTCCCTTAAATGGAAAAGCCCCAAAAATCACGCGATTTTAAACCAATTCATCATTAATAATTTATAACTCATAACTTCCACGACATTATACAGCAATGTGCCACTCGAATATTAATCATTCAGGTCATCCAGAAGGTTCTGTATTTCCTTATCTGTGATGGAATCCTTTTCACCTTTATTATAAATAGTAAAAGGAATTACTATTGTATCAGTGACTTTTACCAGGGTCAATACTCTTGCCCCACCGGACTTGCCTTTACCCTTAGAAGCAATAGCCAGTCTTATTTTGTATATATCCTTTCCCAAATGGATACCTTTTGTAGGATCGGATTCCAATTCACTAAACAATACAGTCAATTCGTTTTTTAGCGAACGGTATTTTTTTGATAATCGTTTGGCCTCCTTTTTAAAGTTATCAGAAAGTTCAACTCTATAACTCATTGAGAAAATCTTTGGCAGGAGTAGTCTTTAGTTTGCCTTTTTTAGCAAGCTTCACCTCTTCCACACCTCTTTTAATATTACTGATAATAGCCTCTTTGGTATCTCCGTCATCTTCAACCTGCACAAAATCGAGACTATTGATCAACTCCATAAAAAAAGGAACGCGATTGTCTTGTATGTCTAATATTACTTTCATTATCCATCATTTTTAGCTTTCTACTCCTGATAGTAGATCAAACCCGAGATTACAAAAATACAAACAAACCCCCTTTTGTCAAAGCCTGGTATTCACCCCCTCCCGTTCTTTCCTTTCTTCCTTCTTGGCTCTTGTGTCTTTTGTCCTGGCTCTTTAGAGCCCTTTCTTATGACTGTTTTTCCCTTTCTATGAAAACAAATGATTCATTATAGCACAAATCTAAGCGTAGTGTTTACTACGCTTTCATATTGTCTCAATGGTTCGTGTCTTCACGAACCAAAGGCTATCCATCTTTCTCCAAGTCCACTCTACTACCCCCACTAGCCCCCACTAGCGCGGAAGTTACTTCCGTGCTATGCAAATAAGGCGAACTATCATAGGAAACAATCATTCTGCTAAATAGCTTTGAGGTATGAGTGAAAAGTACAAGATCAGGGACCAGGACCGACTCTATTTTGTCACGTTCGCTGTGGTGGATTGGGTAGATGTGTTTACGCGCAGGGAATATAAAGACATGATTGTCGAAAGCCTGAAATTCTGCCAGAAGGAAAAAGGTTTGATTATCAATGGTTGGCGCCTGATGTCAAATCATATCCATCTGATTGCAGGCCGTAAGGCAGACATCAAAATTGAAGATATCATCCGTGATTTTAAGAAATTCACCTCCGTGTCGATCTGTCGGGCTATCGAAAATAACAGGAATGAAAGCCGAAGGGAATGGATGCCGGATATTTTCAGAAAAGAAGCATCAAAAAGCAGGAAACATCAGAATTACTGCTTTTGGCAGGATTCCTATCATCCGATCGTTTTGGATACGAACAAACGAATGGATCAGAAACTTGATTACATCCATGAAAATCCTGTTAAAGAGGGAATAGTATTCAGTGCAGAGGATTATGTATATTCCAGCGCTTCGGATTATGCAGGCGGACGTGGATTGTTGCCAATTGATTTTATAGAATGAGGATAAAAACAATGATAAAGCACGGAAGTAACTTCCGCGCTAGTGGGGGGGGAGCCA
>JAOUOM010000207.1 GCA_029880385.1 Cyclobacteriaceae bacterium
CGTCAAACCGAACCGACGTAATACCTGCAGCCTCTCCCGTTACCATATCGGTGGACAGTATTTCCCAATGATCCCCATAATCTGGCGTAAAAAAGAGACGGGCATTTCCGCCGGCACCGGTTCCGACCCATGCTTTTCCGTCTGCCCCCGTCTCCACGCATGTCCCACTCGAAGCAAAGCCTCCTTCGCCGGGACCGGCATCGGGCAACAACGAGCCTGCCAATCGGAACCAGGTTGCCCCCATGTCTTCCGTTTTTAGCAGGTATGGTTTTTCATCAAAGGAATCGCCATAGGCCAAACCCTGCCCATCAGGCCAAAAATCAAACGCATCGAGAAACCCCCTATCATCATCCATCTGAAACGTGCGCGTCCAGCCGCTATCCACATCGAACCTGAATACCTGTGAAGCCCCTCCGTTTCCTACACTCAATACCACTGCCTCTTGTGAAGAAAATGCATGAATATCGCGAAACTGGAGGGTATCGGCCTCCTCATACCTGAACACCTCCCAATTCCCCCCCCCATCGATGGTCCGGAGTATCGTGGCATCCGTTCCGCTTGCCCATGCCACTTCATCGTCTATGACTGACAAGCCAATCAGCAAGGCCGACGTATGGCTGTCTTGCTGGTGCAAGTCATATCCGGGCGGCTCAGGGCGGCACGCCACAGCTGTCAAACTACCCAGAAAAAACACGATAAGTCTAAAAGTCCTGTTCATAACCCAAAGATGTGTAAACGAGGAATAAATGTGGTAAAATGAACGGGTATTCACACTCAATCCTGATGTTACGTTTACCTGAGATCGGGACAAAATTCGCATTCACATCTAACATCTTTGTATGTTTATAAATATTATAAATTATGTCATATATTTGTGCTGATTTTTAAATGTAACACAAATGAATCGAAACAAACAACTACGCTTAATACTGCTTGTATTTGGTGTTTTGGCCTTCACCGGAGTGAGTGGCCAGGGTTTATACGCAAAATTTAATGCGGGCTATGGTTTCGAATCCGGAGCACAATCTTTGCTCTCCGATCGTACCATAACAGCTAACAATGATTATGAAGAGACCATCAATGTCTCATTTGGTAAGGGGTTCAGCCTGAACGGTGGAATCGGTTTCAACATGTCAGACAATATCTCTTTAGAGTTGAATGTCGGGTATCTGATGTCAGGAACTCAGATGGGAACGTTTTCTGACACGACCCGGTCGCGTGAACGAATCACTGAATTAGGGGCAAGGGTTTTAAAAGTCAACCCGACAGCAATATTTTCCATCCCGATGGAATCAGGCATTCAGCCGTACGTGAAACTCGGAATCGTAACCGGATTCGGTAAAGTAATCGGTACCTTTACCAATACCAACAATGGAAATGTTGACATTGATGAATGGCATTATTCAGGCGGTATGAGTCTGGGTATCAACAGTGGATTTGGTGCCCTTTACAGCCTGAGCGACAACATGAAATTGTTTGGCGAAATGGAATTTACGAGCCTTACCTATGCACCCACCAAAGGTGAACTGGTATTTTCCACTACCAACGGTGTAGACAATATCCCGGCACTGGATGTGATAGACAAAGAAGTGATTTACATGGATCAGATCGATCACAATGTCAACATCAATGTCACGAATCCAGACCAGGATGTCAAAACAAAATATCCGTTTGGCAGCGTTGCCATTAATGTTGGTATCCGTTTTAACTTCTGATCAAAGAATAAATAAAAAAGGCCGTTGACGGGTACGTCAACGGCCTTTTTTTTGTTTGTAAAAGCTTAGAGTGCCGCAATTACCCGCTGTAGACGAGCCTGGATTTCAGTGGCAATTTCAGGAAGGGTATCGTTTTTAACTGCCAGCATGGAAGCCACGGGATCAACAGCTGACACCTCCACTTTACCTTCTTCTTTCTGCTGTACGACCACATTGCAGGGTAGGAATACCCCGATGTTGTCCTCGGCAGTCAGTGCCTTGTGCGCAAATGGCGGATTGCATGCACCCAGTATACGGTAGGGTTTGAAATCCACGTCCAGTTTTTTCTTTAGCGTAGCCGATATGTCGATATCGGTGAGGACTCCAAATCCTTCTTTTTTTAACTCTTCGGTTACTTTTTCGATGACAGCATCAAAAGAACCGGCAACGGTTGTATTAAAATAGTAGCTCATTGATCTATGTTTTTTTTACGAAGTTACGGCAATACAGATAGCTGATATGTAACCTTTGTCACGCAAACTGTTTTACTCCCGTTAAAGCAACCAGCCACACATGCGTTTTGTTGGCGCACATGTCTATTTCATTTTCCATTCCCTTCCGACAAAGCCCACAATCGATCATTGGCCTGTTGCACCATCTCAGCAGCAGGCGTACGAGACAAATTTGTGATTTCAAAATCCGCAACCACCTCATCCAATGCCCCGAGCTTTTCGGGTTGTCCCTTCCATTCCTCCCGGAGTATCCGGATTTTCTCAAATGCCTGGATACCCTCCCTTAGCCGTTCAAACCGGATGGACGACCGATTGCCGGGATAAACAAAATATGTATCCCCTGCCGGCCATCGTCTGAAGCGAGAATCTGTCAGCGGATTTTCCACCCATGAAAAATGTGCCCAACGAAGGTAGCCGCTATAGCCCCTGGCTGCTGCATACCAGCCAAGCCATGCCGACTCTGCCGGTGGGGAAAAGGTGAACGTATTGGGGTAGCGTTCCACACAACATGTATAGAAAGTGGTGAATTTTCCTGCTGCGTTTCGCTCCTCCAATATGTTTTTCGGAGATTCCTCTCCTGATGCCAGACAATAGTCATAAATATCAGCTTCAATCTCACCATGATAGCCTCCGGCAAGAGTCACCTTTAGGTTTGGTGCCGCCTTTTTGATGACGGCTATGGCCCCACGCATGGCTTCCATTGGGCGTTCATCCATCGATATGGCTGTCTTTTCCAGCCACCCTTTTGCCGTAAGGTGGGCACTGAAATCTGACAAAAACCCGCCCCAGTGAGCGGCATATTCGGCTGTACCCGGTTCGGCTACCAGTATCACATTATCCTGACTTGCCTCATCAAAATATTGAAATTTTAGCCCCCAGGGAATCATCGTGTAGCAATTGATCTGCTCGGTGATACCACAGCTCATCGCAAACTCCACATATTTGTCAAAAACAGTATAATCATAGTCCCAGCTTCCATCCGCATGCTTGGTCCACCTGACCATGGCCTGAAAAGGGTCAAATGTCTGCCCGTTCCAGGGCTTATCGATGATACTGGTTGTAATGCACTTTTGGCCTGCCTGTGCCAAACGCTCCAATTGTGGCCGAAGGGCATCAAAATGTGCCTGGCTCCATGGCTCCACACCATGTGCCCTGGCCACAGCAAAGGAATTTTGCCAAAGGTCAAGGTGAAAATCCCACTCAGAAGGTGCAGGAAGTGTTCGTGGTGATACCAGCAACGTAATCGGCATTTCCATGGAAATACCGGCGGCTGTAGATACTGTTAAATGACCGGTGTAGGTACCGGCCGCTGCGTCGGACGGAATGTCGATGGCTACCCAAACCGGACGGGTAGACTGTTCTTCTATCAGGAAACCAGTTGAATAGTCAAGTGCATCGGCCACCAACGTGGAATCGTAGGCTTCTGGTGTTCGGTCATTGCAACCTTCTGTACTGCCAAATTCATCCGCCATCACATAACGTACAAATGCGACCGACACAGCTTCGCCCGGAATATGCCCCTCGCCGGTCAGACTACTGGGTGTAACCGTTACCTGCACCGGGTTGTTGGTCCAAAGGAGCAATTGTGTGTGCACCCGCTCACCACGCCAGCCACGTGCCTCCCAATTGGTACGACTTTCGACTGACGGAACAGTCTTTTTCGCATAACGTGTGTCCGTGTCCGCAAAAGCCACTCCCAGATTGTCACCCAGTGCAACAAAGACCGCCGGGTCACCCGGTTTCGGGTCAGGCAATTCATCGAATGAAAAGGCATCAACTGCTGCCGGTGACGCTGGAACTTCCGCAACCGGCTGCCGGCAATAACTAAAAACCAATAAAAGTGAACTACTCAAAAACAAAAACCGGATCCTGAACATCATGGCATAATGATTTGTATGAAAAAGTTAAAAATAGGCAAATATCCCTTTCCAATTTACTAAAATCCCATGAGTGGCACAGGCTATCGCTCCTGATCCAATTACGATCGGATACTCACCTCAAAAAAATTGGGTTACATTTATCGTTTTGAAAGGCAGAATAAAAAATGAGGATACAAAAACTGGATGGACTAAGGGGGGTTTTTAGCCTTATGATCGTTATTTTTCATTTCGATGAATCCCTCACAATCAAGGCTCTCACATCTAATTTTTTTGTAGACGGTTCATTTCTTTTCGTTGATTTTTTTTTCGTCCTATCCGGCTTTGTTATTTCCACCAACTACAACGGGATCGGCTCCGGCAAACAATTCAGCCTCTTTTTGAAGAAAAGGATTATCCGTCTGTTTCCACTTTTACTTTTTTCCACTACGGTAGTACTGGTTCTTGAACTCATTTTCAATCTCTTTTGGATAGATCTCTTGGTCTCCCCCAAAAGCATATCATCCATCTTTCATGAGTATTTTGATTCCATATTATTTCTCAATTCAACCACCCTTTTAGGCGCCACACCCGGATTGAACAGCCCCTCCTGGTCTATTTCTGCCGAACTAATCCTTTATTTGACCTTTGGTTTTGTTACGCTGTACATGTCAAAACGTAACAGAATTTTTGCTTTTCTTCTCATCCTGATGCTGTCCATTGGGTTTTGTATCTACAAAGGGGAATTTTGGTTCATGCATGACTTTGGGTACATCCGGGGGCTGATTTCGTTTATTACCGGCCATTTTGTCTATGTGCTTTCAGGTAAAATAAGGAACCTGCCGGCTATAGGGGAAATCGTTCTTATCCCTTCGCTGATCATATTGTTTTATCTCTTTAGTTCTTATAGTGGTCAGACCCAGCAGATGTTGTTCCTTGGATTTGTTCCACTCTTTTTTGGACTTTCCACTCTATTGTTACTCAAAACCGATGGCCCACTTAGCCATATGTTGGCATCTTCTCCCTTTCGTTTTTTAGGCAATATTTCCTATTCCGTCTATCTTAACCATGGCATTGTCATTGTCATAATACCCCGGTTTTTTTATCAGTACCTGGGTATCGAAAAAAACCAGCTAACCCTCGTCCTTATAACCCTGCTGACACTAGGTATCCTTTTACTCTATAGTTATATGACATATATGTTTATCGAAACCCGTTCCAGCCTCTTTTTGAAGAAAAATATCTTGTAACAAAC
>JAOUOM010000208.1 GCA_029880385.1 Cyclobacteriaceae bacterium
AGAACCCATACCTTTCGTATTTTCACCTTCATTTCTGATTTATTTTTATTATCCATTTAAAATGTGAAACGGATTAACTTGCATCAAAATCTGGTCAAGGCTTTGCTTTTATCAAAAAACACTTCTTTTATCAAACATAGTTAGGCAAATGCTTTTTGATTTAGTGATTAAATTACTAGATTTGCATCCCTTAATTTAAGCAGGAAACAGAAACAAATGGCAAATCATAAGTCAGCATTAAAAAGAATTCGCTCAAACGAGGCGAAACGACTTAGGAATCGTTACCAACATAAAACGACCCGAACTTTCATCAAAAGATTGAGAGAAGAAACAGACAAGACTAAAGCAGAAGAACTTTTGAAAGAAGTGAATGCAATGTTGGACAAACTGGCGAAGCGAAGCATTATCCACAAGAATAAAGCATCAAACCTTAAATCAAGCCTAACCCTCAAGGTTAAGTCACTTTGATTTACGATTGACATCCTTATACTAAACCCGCTTGGCGGGTTTTTTTATTTGTATCTGATGCCCGCATACGGGGTTGGCCTCATGGTATTTTTCGGCTGCATATCATGGGTTTGTGCTTTTCTTTATCCCAAACACACTGTATATTAGTTGGATACACCACGCCAATGGAGACGTATCCAACCTCATTCTCGATCAAAAAATGGGCAGAAGAAGACCGGCCAAGGGAGAAACTCCTGCTCAAAGGCAAATCAACCCTGAGTGATGCCGAACTCATTGGCATCCTTATTGGCTCAGGCACACCTACCCGCTCTGCCGTTGATTTATCCAAAGAAATTCTGGCTTCCGTAAGCCATAACCTCAATTCCCTGGCACGAATGTCTGTTCATGATCTGAAGAAATTCAAAGGCATCGGGGAGGCAAAAGCCATATCCATCGTAGCGGCACTTGAACTGGGTCGCCGAAGAAAAGAAACCGAATCCCTTCGAAAACCCAAAATCACCTCCTCAAAAGATGTCTATGAGCAATTTCGATCCGAATTGCTTGACCTCCTCCATGAAGAATTCTGGCTACTGTTGCTCAGGAGAAACAACGAGGTAATCCGCAAATCCCAGATTTCAAAAGGCGGCATATCGGGCACGGTAGTCGACCCTAAAATGATTTTCAAAGCGGCGTTAGATGAATCCGCCAGTGCCATTATCCTCGTTCACAATCATCCTTCGGGCAACCTCCAGCCCAGTCAGGCCGATATTCAATTGACACGGAAACTGAAATCCGCAGGAGAATTTCTGGAACTACCCATTCTGGATCACCTCATTTTCACGAATGATGGGTACTTTAGCTTTGCAGATGAATCCTTGTTATGACCCTGCCTTGGTTCACCAACAAGAAGTCATGCAAATCAAAAAACATAATACTCAATGAAAAAACAGCATTGGATAATCTTTATCCCCATTCTCATTGTAATTGGATACCTGTTCTTTTCACCGGAAGACGATGCCAGCTACCGCGAATTGGTAAACAAAGAAATTGATAGCCGGAAGAAATTTCTCGAATTCAACGAACAGTCCCCTTTTCGCTTGTTTAATGAACCCTACACTACACCTTCCTATTTCGAAATTGATCCATCCTATAAGGTAACAGCCACAATTGAGAAAATTAATGAACGGCAATTCGTCACATTGGAGACCAGCACTGGCGAACCTGAACGTTACCTCAAATATGCCTATTTGGTTTTCAACCTACAGTCTCAGCCGCTGAGGTTGCTGGTACTAAAGCCCGCCGGACTGGGTGCTGCCAATGTGTTTTTTTGTGCCTTTGCGGATGCCACCAGCGGAACCCTCACCTATGGTGGCGGAAGGTACCTGGATGTGACACTCGGCAAAAGTCAAAAAACCACACTTGATTTTAACCTGGCTTACAATCCCTATTGTGCGTATGTGTC
Source organism: Cyclobacteriaceae bacterium (assembly GCA_029880385.1). Lineage (GTDB taxonomy): Bacteria > Bacteroidota > Bacteroidia > Cytophagales > Cyclobacteriaceae > JAOUOM01. The sequence continues at coordinate 1,910 of JAOUOM010000208.1, forward strand.
CGGCTATTCTTGTCCGTTGCCCCCACCCGAAAACACATTGCCCATATCCATCCTAGCCGGCGAAAAAATATTTAAAAACACACATTAAGGTATCCTTTACGCATTCCGTATATATTTTTGCCGACTGACCAAAAAACCAGGGGGCTCATGAAAATATCCTACAATTGGCTTAGAGAATTTATCGATGTGACGGCTAGTCCAGTCGAGCTGGGAGAAATTCTTACGCAAACCGGACTCGAAGTGGAGTCGGTAGAAAATATCGAAAAAATAAAGGGAGGACTCAAAGGCCTGGTGGTCGGAAAAGTAGTGGAATGTGTCCCTCATCCCAATGCAGATAAATTAAAAACTACAAAAGTTGATGCCGGTGACGGCACCTTACTGTCCATTGTGTGCGGTGCACCAAATATAGCCGAAGGGCAGCACGTCATAGTGGCACCCGTAAACACGGTCATTTACCCAACGACCGGCGAACCATTCACGATTAAAAAAAGCAAAATCCGGGGTGAAGTATCCGAAGGCATGCTCTGCGCCGAAGATGAAATAGGAATGGGTACCAGCCATGACGGGCTACTCATCCTTGATGCAAATATTCCGGTTGGCACTCCTGTCTCCAGCCTGTTTGAGTCCGGTACGGATGCCGTATTTGAAATTGGCCTTACCCCTAACCGGGGGGATGCCGCTTCCCATTTGGGCACTGCCCGCGACCTTCGGGCCTATTTTGATAAAAATATTTCACTACCCGATACTACCTTACCTTCACCTGTCATTTCTGACCCAATCGACGTAGACGTGCAGGATACGGCCGGCTGTGTCCGTTATTCGGGTATCACAATACGAAATATAAAAATTGGCCCCTCACCCGACTGGCTACAGTGGCGACTTTCGGCAATTGGACTGGATCCGATCAACAACATCGTTGACATCACCAACTATGTGTTGCACAGCCTGGGCCAGCCCCTGCATGCCTTTGATGCAGATGAAATAAAAGGCGGCAAAGTACTGGTGAAAACACTGGCACAGGGCACGTCGTTCACGACCCTTGATGAAAAAGAAAGAAAACTGGATGCCCGGGATCTGATGATCTGCAATACCGAAGAAGGCATGTGTATTGCCGGAGTATTTGGGGGTATCAAATCGGGCATTAAGGACACAACAACCAGTATTTTCCTGGAAAGTGCCTGTTTCTCCCCGGACTATGTCCGTGGCACTGTACTAAGGCACAACCTTTCAACGGATGCCGCCTTCCGCTTTGAACGGGGAACGGATCCGGAATTTACCGTTGAAGCCCTGAAATATGCTGCCCGGCTGATACTGGAGATAGCTGGCGGAACACTCGCATCCCCCATCATCGATGTGTACCCTGCACCGGTAATACCTGTCAGTATTGCGGCTAAATTCAGCACCTTCGACAAGCTTATCGGCGAAAAGCTACCAAAGAAAACCATCACGGACATCCTCAACCGCCTCGATATCCGAACTGAATCAATCAATGAGTCGGGTTTTACAGCCATCGTGCCCCCCTACCGGAGCGAAGTGACCCGGGAAGCCGATCTGGTGGAAGAAGTATTGCGGATATACGGCATCAACAACATCGGCATCGAAGGCGCATCTTCTACCGATTATATGGCTGAATTCAAAACGATCGAACCCTATAAACTTCAGGAAGATCTTTCCATCCTGTTGGCAGGAAAAGGCTACCACGAGATCATGACCAATTCGCTTACCAGCGAAAAACATGAAACCAGACTTGGCCTGGGTGAAGGCAAACTAGTCAGGATGCTAAACCCGTCAAGTGAAGACCTGGGCATCATGAAGCCGACACCACTTTATACCAGCCTCGAAGTACTGCGGTACAACCTCAACCGGAAACAAACCAATATTCGTGTTTTTGAATTTGGAAAATCTTACCATTACGACGAGAAATACATCGAAAAAAACTGGCTGTGCCTGTATCAAACCGGACTGCAACACGATGAAAGCTGGCTGGCTGAAGCACGCCCCTCACATATTTACAGCCTCACCGCTTGTGTAAATGACCTCCTGTCCCGTTGTGGGATCGACAGCCAGGATCAACTCCCCATTCACAGCGATCCAGTATGGCAATATGGTATTGAAATCCTGTTCCGCGATAAGGTAATTGCCCGTATAGGGAAATTAAAAAACAGCATCAGTGACTATTTTGATATTGATTTGGATGTATTTTTTGCCCAAATAGACTGGGACGTTGTCTTGCGCTATGCAACCGATAAAGTCCTGTATTCACCTGTATCAAAATTTCCCGAAGTAAGAAGGGACCTGTCGCTGGTGCTCGATAAAAAAATTTCTTTTCGGGATGTGAAGAAAATTTCTTTCAACTCCGAGAAAAAATTGCTAAATAGGATAAATGTTTTCAGTGTGTATGAAGGAGAGCAGATCGGAACGGACAAAAAGGCATATGCCATTGCCTTTTACCTTCAGGATGCCAGTCAGACACTTAATGACAAACAAATCGATAAATCAATGCAACGGCTTATTCATTTGTTTGAGACTGAACTCAATGCCATAATCCGAAAATAGGCCATGAACAACGTACCACTTCGTAATGAAATAGGCAATCTTGAACGAAAGCTTCGGCTGTTGTTATCCGAACATCAGAAGCTTAAGGAAGACCTGTCTTTTTACCGGGAGGAAAACGAAGAATTACGGACAAAAATCAAAGGAAAAGAGAAGGAATTGGCCCATTTTCAAAATAAGGATAAAATTAGTAAAATTGTGGGTAACATGACGGCCGGAGGGGAAGACTCGAAAGAGTTGAAAATAGTATTAGATCAGTATATTAAAGAGATAGATAAATGCATAGCTCATTTGAGCGAAGCGTAACAAATCCGAATGGCGGAACTATCGATAAAACTTAGGATTGGCAATAGGGAGTATCCCATGCGGGTAAAAGCCGAAGACGAAGAACGGATTCGGCTGGCAGGTAAAGTTTTGAATGAAAAAATGAAAACCTACCGGGAAAAATTCGGAATAGAAGAATATCAGGATTTGCTCGCAATGGTTGCTTTTGACTGTCAGGTCGAACGCATGAAAAGTGAAGAAAACAAACAATCGACTGACGAATATTCCTTAATGCAAATTCAAAATCTGAGCAAATTGATTTCAGATTCACTTTAATACTACTGAAAACACGCTTTTCAGCTTTTCCATTCTTCTGCTCAACACGGACAGGTCATGTCATCCTTAACAAATTAAATGACATGGAAATCACATATGTAATCCTCATTGCTCTTGGCGGCATCGCCATCGGGCTTGGAATTGACCGGATTGCGCTACGTCGATCAATCGAAAAGCGTAAAAAAGCAGCCGAAAATCAGAAAAAACTGATCATCAAAGAGGCTGAAATATCTGCTGAAAGTATCAAAAAA
>JAOUOM010000209.1 GCA_029880385.1 Cyclobacteriaceae bacterium
AAATAAACTGCGCTCAACATTCGCTAGCAGTTATGCGCCAAACTGCCCCTTTGCAGGCTTTTCGGGAGCTTGCCCGCTCCAGTGCACCTTCTGAAACTTCTGTGCTTCGTAGAGACTTCTTTCGTTCTGGTATTAGACATTCACAACGCATTTACTCATACACTCAGGCATGCCGCACAACCTCTCGTGAATCTTCACTTCGTTCGATTTCTTCGCAGCAAACGTTGCAGGGGTTGGGCAGTTTCGCTATCTTAGTGCAATCTAGCAGCGGCGGACACACGCCGGATAGCTGGTTACCCACAATAATCTTTCATGGCGAAGAAAAATAGTCAAGCGGAATTTGTAAAATGGTTCGGGCCACTTCTGGACGCTCTTAGGGAACTAGGTGACTCAGGCAAACCCAGAGAAGTATCTAACAAAATTGCAGAAACACTAGATCTTTCAGATGAAGTACTTGACGAAACCTTAAAATCTGGCGGTAGTAAGTTTCACAACCAGGTAGCTTGGGCAAGACAATATCTGGTATGGGATGGTTTACTAGATTCTTCCAAACATGGAACTTGGAAACTCACAGAAAAAGGCAAGGAAACAACATTAACAGAACAACAATCAAGAGATGTATTCTTAAAATGGGTTGACTTCCATAGAAAGGCAAGAGAAGAAAAAGGTAGATCAAAAGTCATTGAGGATCCAGAGGGAAACACTCCTGAAGAATATGAAAAAGACGCCTCTCCAGAACTCATTGAAGTTCTTCAACAATTAAGTCCATCTGGATTTGAAAAAGTCTGTCGCGAATTGCTGAGAGAACACGGATTTGAAAACGTCGTTGTAACCGGGGCATCTCATGATGGAGGCATTGACGGATATGGAACACTTGAACTGAATCCTTTCGTAAGCTTTAAAGTCTTATTCCAGTGTAAGAGATACAAGGGAACGGTTTCCAGAGCACAGGTAGGAGATTTTAGAAATGCCATGATCGGAAGAGCTGAAAAAGGTATTATTCTAACTACCGGAACCTTCTCAAATGATGCAACCAAAGAAGCTAACCGGGATGGTGCTCCGCAGATTGAACTCGTAGATGGACAAAAACTGGTTGAAATGTTCGAGAAGGTCGAACTGGGTGTTGTCCCCCGAACAATTTATGAGGTCAATCTCAATTATTTCAAATCCTTCATGGATTAAAGTTTCCTTTTATTGCAACATTTTCTAACTTTGTCAAGTATAAAATAAAGTCGATTTAGTGGAGACAAAGTTTGAGATCAAATTATTGGAAGAAGCTTTCGAATTCATCAAGAGCCAAAATGATAAGGTTCAGGACAAGCTATTCTACAATATCCGTAAGGCTCAAATACTTAATGATCCTAAACTTTTCAAAAAGCTAAATCAGAACATTTGGGAATTCCGAACCAAGTACGCTGGACTTCACTATCGAATTCTTGCATTTTGGGACAAGGATAGCAATGAAATGACTCTGGTTTGTGGGACTCATGGTTTTGTAAAGAAAACCGACAAAGTAAGCCCTCAGGAAATTGAAAAAGCCGAACAAATCAGAATCGAATATTTTGAACGCAAAAAGAAAGGAAGATGAAAACATACAGTTTAGACGAAGCACAAGATTTACTAATTGGAAAGGTCGGAACACCTCGAAGAGATCAATTTGAATTTGAGCTTAAACTCGAACTCATTGGTGAAATGATCAAGACAGCCCGAAAGGAACGTCATCTAACCCAGGAACAACTCGGAGAACTCATTGGAGTACAGAAATCTCAAATATCCAAACTAGAGAGCAACACCAAAAACGTGACTATCGAGACCATTTTGAAGGTTTTTGAAGCACTAAAAGCAAAAGTCAACTTCAAGGTCGAGCTGCTGAACAACGAAGTGAATATTGCTTAAATGTGGGTAACAACTAAGGATTCGTGTGGTGCGTAGCACCTAACAACTACGCATCCCGATGAATCTGCTGTTGAACGAATCGTGAAGCTATCTTTTTGGCCACCCATTGCGGCAGGGTATTTATTGGGGGGTGCGAAGGCCCTGGCGAGGGCAGGGGGATGTTGAAAAGCATACGTAGCACACGTACGGGAATGGAGGGGATGCCACAAGCCGGAATGAAGTAAAAAGTCCGTTGGATATGATGTGATAGAGGGGTATATTTGAATAGCGGATAACACGCAGACGGCTAGTCGCAGTGTGCGTGTTACATTAATGTTAGCGGTAATTCTCTGCATGACGAATGATACTCACCAAAGGATTCTTAAGGCCACAACCTGAAATCAAGCGATATATCTTGATCATAGGATTACTCCTTTGGACACAAACAGCTTATATTTTTTACGCTTTCTTCCAACTTTACAGAGAAGGCCTCCGATTTCTCACAGGTCAACTTGGAGATAGAGTTTTACTCGTGCTGACCCCAACTGAGAATTACATCTACAATCTTTTTTATGCAGCCATTGCTTCTTCTTTGGGATTTTCGATTGCCATGAGATTCACCCTTCAGAACTTCATCAATCGTGCTAACAGGCGAACCCTTTCTTTGGCCAGACGAACACTAAACAGTGAAGGATTTTGGACTTGGTCATTTCTTCTTTGGTTTGGCAAACTTGGAAGCATGCTTGGCATTTGGTACATAATCTTTGCCATGCAATACGATCTCGATTTAATCAAAGAGTTTCCCCTGATGTTGGCTCTTCTCCCTGTGGTATTATTTTATTCTTCTTGGCCAAGTCTGTATAAATTAATTCGTTTGAACAAGGCAAAATGGTTTTTCGGTATAACCTTCGTTTTTGTATCGATGACCTTCGTTTTTGCTTTTAAAAACTTTATTGATTACAAAAAGCTGAACGACAATATTCTTAGCAACTCACCCCAACATGTTTATGATTTAAGAAAGCCTTATAGCCAAAGTCAACAACGGATTTATCAACAATCGATCATGTTCGATGTTTATGTCGTTAAAGACACCATTTCAACTGAAGAACCCGTCATTTTTTTCGATTGGATTGAGAACAGCGTCCGGTTAGCAGAAATACAAAATGCTGTAAAAGAAGAACTAGAGAAAGTTTCGGTTTATGAACAATATCAACTGACAGCAAACCTCCACATTGATGAAAGGATTCCGATAAGACAAATAATACCAATTCTTAGCGGATTCCGAAAGGCTGGCTTAAGAAAGATCCAATTTTCAACAGGAAGGAAGTACTCACGTTATCCTGCCGATTATCCCTTATTTAGAAACTCCGGGATTCAAAAAGTGCTCCCATTATACTTCGAAAGGTTCTCGACCTTTCTTGATTCTGCTGAACAAATAGACCTAACTGGAAAACGATTTAAACTTTCCGAATCGCTAATGTATCGAAATGGAATTTTGAAATGTTACAACCGTATTGAAATCAACGTGAACCAAGAATTTGTGACACTGAACAACCAAAGTATTGAGTTACTCGACCTGGAACAGATTGTTTATAGTTTCATAGGGAAATATTCTCCAGACTATGTAATTGTACTGAACTCGGATGACGATATAACCTATGGAAGATACATCGAAATACTCGACATTCTATGGACACAAGTGGATCGCTTGCGGAACGAAATGTCCCTAGAACTTTATAACCAACCATTTGATTACTGGTACTGGGAACACGAACGGGATACAATAAAAGGGCAATATCCTAGGAACATTTTGGAGTGGACAACTGAAGAGCAGAGGCTCAACGAATTAATTATAAAAGCTGGTAACAAGCACTAGCAGTTATGAGCCAAAATGTCATTCTGCCGACTTTATCGGAACTTGTCCACGAAAACTGCCCATTCTGAGACCTTTGCGATTCGTAGCGGCTTTTTTCTTTCTGGATTTTGACTTGCATCACGCAGTTCTTCGTAGCAAACGTTGTGGGGGTTGGGTTGCGCACCACGGGCAATTTCGCTACATTAGTACTCTTTATAAGCTGGTGGACGCACTCCTGCTAGCTGAGCGAAGCGATTTTATTCGGATCATGAGACGACTTGGACTTTTGATATTAGTTATTGTGGTAACATCGTGTGACTACTTTACCGACCAAAAAGTAATTGTAAGAGACAAATCGACTGGACAACCAATCGACAGCGTTAAAGTTTCAATTATGACCTGGAACCTAATGACGGACTCTTTGGGTTTTTGTCATTTTCAAGGTGTTACAGGTGATTTGTCTACACGACTAATTGAAGCAGAAAAAAGCGGCTATAAAAAATTTCAAATAACTATTGACTTGGACGGTGACTTTGTGACGTACAAGCAGAGAATTGACGCGACATATACTCCGGAGAATTCTTTCGGAGCAATGACCGACACATTGATTATATATTTGGTGAAAAATTAAAACAGTTAGTAACAACAAAGCCTTCGTGTGGAGCTAAGCCCAACCCAAATCTGCAGTTGACCGAATCGAGAGGTTATCGATGGGGTCAGGGGTGAGGATCATGAACCCAAGCAGGGGCGATAAAGGGGTGGGTTGCCCGGTGGATGGGATAGTAGTCCCGTAGGTAATGCCCCGAAAACCACAAGAAGCCAGCTACGTGCGGGGATACAAACGAGCGATCGTTTCACGCACGGCCTGAAACGATCGCCGACAATGGCTCAATTGGCGATGAAATGAAACTCGTGGTTACTGCTGCCATTATCATAGTTATACACCAGTTCGTCTTTTACCATCCGTAGGATAAAATAATCAGAAGAGGATACAGTACCTGTCTGTACCGTGATTTCCATACTCCCGACTCCCGAAATATTGAACAACTGTTTGTCTGTATCAAACTGCCAGGTGCCGCTTTCACTTACGGGATCTCCGTTTTTATCGGTGTATTCCCTGAGGTATGTGCCGTTTTCGTTGTAGTTTTCGGTCAGGTTGCTGATGATGAGGCTGGATGTTTCATCAATGCCATCGAGGTAGTATTTGTCCAGTATCCAGGTTTTTCCGGTTACCCGTTTTTCTGTTTTTCCGATAAGCCCTCCGTCGCTGTACGTTTCACATCCCAACAGCAGGAACATGAGTGGGATAACTACCAGGAGGCGTTGGAGGGTGTTTTTGTTAGATAAAATCATGGGAATAAAAATTTTGGTGAACGACTGAATTTTTCAAAATACATTAGACTAAAAACATAAATGTACCAACATATAACTAAAAAATACTGGTATTGTTATATTTTTTTTGAAAAAAGTATTTTATCGATGAGGTAGCGTGTGGTTTCCGGACCACAGACTGGTCATGGATGAAAGGGGAAGCAGCAGTCATAGTTTTTATGGAGGAAAA
>JAOUOM010000210.1 GCA_029880385.1 Cyclobacteriaceae bacterium
TAAGTAAAAAAACAAGGGTTTTTCCATCATTTTATCTCTTTTTTCCTATTGTAAAAAACAAAGAAGGTATGGCATAAAAAAGAACCATAATAACCCATAATCGATTTTTTAACACAAAAAAAATGCAAATAAAAAGAACTATCCCATCATGATTGTCCGGTTTACTCTGTTCAAAATTACGCCGGTAAATAAATTTTTTGAACTCAGATCTTCCTGCTTTTGGAAATTTCAATACCTTTCCGGCCTATGTCCGTACCTGTACATAAAACCGTTTACGTGGCCATTGGTAGGCTGGCAATTGTTGCGTTGCTTTTTATTAATGCCCGTCCTCTACACGAGACCGAAACATTCCAGCAAATGGTGCCCAACTTTGTTTTGCCGGATATTCAGGGCCATCCTGTCGCATTATCTGACTTCACAAAGGCCAAGGGCTTCATCCTGGTTTTTATGAGCCCTTCCTGTCCGTTTGCGCTAAGCTACGAGACGCGGGTGGAAGGATTGAACCGGGAGTTTTTGCCACAGGGCTTCCCGGTTTTGGCCATCAGCCCAAATGATCCGTACCAGTCGGCAATGGACTCAAAGGATGAAATAAAAAAAAGGGCCATTGAAAATGGTTATTCATTTCCCGTTTTACTCGATGAGGGACAAAAAATTACATCTTCTTTTTCGGTTGAAAAAATACCCCATGTCATCGTATTAGGTAAAAAACAGCATGATACGTATTTCATTCTATATTCCGGTCCAATCGATGATAGCCCGCGGGAAGCGTCGGATGCCGATCAACAGTATGTAAAAGAAATGGTAGCAGCCTACCTCGAAGGGACAGGCAGCCCGTATCCCATTCAGCAACGTCCTTTTGGCTGTGTGATTAAATGGACTCAAAATAAGTAGGTCCCAGCTTGGGGAATTCAGGAGCCCGGAGGCAGGCTTCCACTATTGCCGTAGGTACACTTGCTCGTCATCATTACCGAACCGTATTCCTACACCAGACACGCCCCCCATTTGCCCTGCACCGAAGCCATTGTTTAGTTACCCATTTGCCATGATGGGGGAAAATCTTCCCTACACCACAGGATCGGCCTTTCAACCGTTCCTGCCTGCAGACAGATCCGCCCGCTTAGCACCTGGCAGGTCACGATCCTTTCTGAACCCTCGGTACCATTTCCAGACAACAAACGGCATAAAAAAAGCGACCGGATTATCATCCAATCGCTTAAGTACCTCGGGCGGGAATTGAACCCGCACGACCTGTAAGGGTCACAGGATTTTAAGTCCTGCGTGTCTACCAGTTCCACCACCGAGGCATGTTTTGGTGGCTTCAAAAAAAGAAGCCGCAACGAGTGCGGCATCCCTTCAATCTTATGAGCGGGAGACGGGATTCGAACCCGCGACCCCAACCTTGGCAAGGTTGTGCTCTACCAGCTGAGCTACTCTCGCATATTCCTCTTTCGTTCAAAAGGACTGCAAATTTATACGAACCATAGAAATTTGCAACATCCCGCACCAAATATTTAAGCAGGATTTATTTCCAACTGCCTAGCCCTTTAATATATCCTTCATTTCATTGAGTTTAAGCAGGGCCTCCACCGGTGAAATGGTGTTAATTTCCACGCCACGCAGCAATTCCATCAGCCGTTCGATACGCGGATCGGCCTCAAAAAGGTTCAGCTGAAAATTTTGTGTGGGCATAGTCTGGAGCTTTTCACGTTCGGCCACACCGCCTTTTTCTTTTTCCAGGTATTTCAAAATTTCATTGGCCCGTATCACCACGTCATTGGGCATGCCGGCCATTTGTGCCACATGGATACCAAAACTGTGTTCACTGCCCCCCTCTGCCAGCTTGCGCAGGAAGATCACCTTGTCTTTAAGTTCTTTGACTGATACATTGAAATTTTTGATCCTGGGCATGGAGGCCGCCAGTTCGTTGAGCTCATGGTAATGGGTGGCAAAAAGTGTCCGGGCCTTGTGGCGCGGGTGATTGTGCAGGTGTTCGACGATCGACCAGGCGATGGAAATACCATCATAGGTGCTGGTTCCCCTTCCTATTTCGTCCATAATGACCAGTGACCGGTCGCTCAGGTTATTGAGGATACTGGCCGTCTCCGTCATTTCTACCATAAACGTCGATTCCCCTCTTGATAAATTGTCAGATGCGCCCACACGGGTAAATATCTTATCGGTAATGCCGATCCGGGCATGTCCGGCAGGCACAAAACAACCCATTTGCGCCATCAGCACAATCAGGGCCGTTTGCCTCAGCAGTGCCGACTTACCCGACATGTTGGGGCCCGTAATGATCATGACCTGCTGGCTCTGACTGTCGAGAAAAACATCATTGGGTACATACATTTCGTCAGCAGGCATCAGGCGCTCTATGACCGGATGGCGCCCGGCCTTTATATCGATCACGGGCTCTTCGGTGATGACGGGCCGTGTATATTGGAACAGAGTCGAAATCCGAGCAAAGTTACTTAGGCAATCCAGGCGGGCGAGTATCCGTGCATTTTGCTGAATAGTCTCGGTAAAATCCCGTACAAAAAGCACCAGGTCGAGGTACAGTTTTGCCTCAATGGCCGACAGTTCACTCTCTGCCCGGATGATCTTTTCTTCATAGATCTTTAGCTCCTCGGTAATGTACCGCTCGGCGTTTACCAGTGTTTGTTTGCGTATCCAGGTGTCAGGGACTTTATCTTTATGCGAATTGGTCACTTCCAGGTAGTAGCCAAACACTTTATTATAGGCCACTTTGAGGGAGGAGATCCCCGTATTTTCTGCCTCGCGTTGCTGTACCTGTAGCAAATAATCCTTTCCGGAAAATGCCAGCCCCCGCCATTCGTCCAGTTCATCGTGAATACCTGTCCTGATCACATTGCCCTGGTGCAGGTTCATGGGGGGATCATCTGCCAGGTGCTGGTCGATATGGTCAATGAGCCCCTGGCAATCATCCAGCCGTTCGGCAAAGGAGCGCAGGATCGTGTTATCGGAAGCCAGCAGTCCCGCACAAATGGGCTGAATGAAGGAAAGCCCTTTTTTGAGCTGAAAAAGTTCACGCGGGTTGATACGTCCTGTCGCCACCTTGGATACCAGGCGTTCCAGATCGCCAATTTGCCGGAGGTACTTCTGAAGGCCTTCTGCCAGCTCCGGCTGCTGGCCCAGTGCATCAACCACATCCAGGCGTTGGTCTATACCGACTTTGTCCTTCAAGGGCAAAACCATCCACTTTTTGAGCAAACGGCTCCCCATTGGGGTGACGCTTTGGTCGAGTACCTCGATCAACGAAACACCATCAGCCTGCTGGGCACCTACGAGCTCAAGGTTGCGCACGGTAAAGCGGTCTAGCCACATGTACCGATCCTCCTCCAGACGAGAGATGGACGAGATATGGCCGATTTCTTTGTGTTCGGTTTCATCCAGGTAATGGAGAATGGCACCGGCAGCAGCAATGGCGAGGGTAAATTCGGCAATGCCAAAGCCCTTTAGGTTTTGGGTCCTGAAGTGCCGGATGAGCTTTTCTGAGCCAAAATCATGGGTAAAAATCCAGTCTTCCAGCACAAAGGTGCTGTACTGATCGCCAAACAGGCGGTTATAGGCCTCGCGTGCCGATTTATTGTAAATGATTTCTGCCGGCTGAAAACCCTGCACCAGCTTGCCGATATAATCTTCCGGGCCTTCCGACACAAAAAATTCGCCCGTCGACAAGTCGAGGAAGGCAATCCCGTTTTTTTCTTTTCCCAAAAACAAGGCAGCCAGGTAGTTGTTTTTGCGCTGGTCGAGGACATTATCGTGCATCGACAGGCCGGGTGTTACCAGTTCCGTAACGCCCCGTTTTACGATCCCCTTTACACTTTTAGGATCCTCCAGCTGGTCACAGATCGCCACCCGCTGGCCGGCACGTACGAGTTTGGGCAGGTATGTATCCAGTGAATGGTGGGGGAAGCCGGCCAACTCAATGTGCGACGCAGCCCCATTGGCGCGTTTGGTGAGTACAATGTCCAGGATTTTGCTGGCCGTTACGGCATCTTCGCCAAAGGTTTCATAAAAATCACCTACCCGGAACAGCAACAGGGCCCCCGGGTATTTTGCCTTGATGGCCAGGTATTGTTTCATCAAGGGTGTTTCTTCCGGCGATTTAGCTTTTGCCATAAGTAGACAATCAGGGTTAGTTTTGTGGGATTGAGGCAATATTAACGAAAGAGGCTTGCATGCGAAAATTGGCGAACGAAGAACTGGGACGTCTGGAACCCGAAGGATACCGCAAAGCGGACAAATTTGACCTGGTAGTCGTGCTCGACAACCTGCGCAGTATGCACAATGTGGGGGCCGCATTCCGGACGGCCGATGCATTTCGCATTCGCAAATTATGGCTGACGGGCATCACCGCCTGCCCTCCCCACCGCGAAATCCACAAAGCAGCACTCGGTGCCACCGAAACCGTAGACTGGGAATATGAACAAAGCCCGGCAACGGCCGTCAAACGGCTACAGGACGAAGGCTATACCCTGCTGGCCATCGAACAGGCCGAGGGGTCCCAGCTGCTGGATCGATTTGTGCCCGACAGCCAGAAAAAATATGCCCTGGTTTTTGGCAATGAGGTTTTTGGCGTATCCGATGAGGTCATGGCCCTGTGCGACGGCAGCCTGGAAATCCCCCAGTTTGGCACCAAACATTCCCTCAATGTGTCGGTAAGCGTGGGGGTTTTGGTTTGGGATTTTTTCCAAAAATCCAAACCATCCCTGTAATCAATGTCGTTGTGCCCCACACGCCATTTGGAAAAGTGAACGAGCTGCCCCATTTTTAACAAAACCCAACGGAAACCTTTGTATGACGATCGTCGCGTATATCATGGCAACCTTGCTGGTACTGAGCTTTCTGGCCGGTATCATCATCCCCTCCTACCAGATTTCCCGGGCACTGTTCCGTTTCTTTCTGGGCGACTACTACAACCTCAACTGGCTGCGCAAAGAACTGGAGCCCGGCTACCGTGCCCCGTTGGCCAGGCATTTCCGCTTTTACCGACAGCTGAGCCCCCGTGCCAAAAAAAGTTTTGAAAGGCGCGTACAAAAATTTATCGATCAAAAAGACTTTTCACCCAAAGGCGGGCTGCCCGACGTAACCGACGAAATGAAGGCACTTATCGCCGCCTCGGCCATCCAGATTACCTTTGGCCTGCCCAGTATCTACCTTCAGCATTTTAGGCAGATCTACGTCTTCCCCGAAAGCTATTAT
>JAOUOM010000211.1 GCA_029880385.1 Cyclobacteriaceae bacterium
AGTCGTTGCTGGCATCTATGAAGAGGATGTCGTCGCTGTGTACGCGGCATTTGCTCAGCACCAGGATACAGGTAGGGATACTCGTGCCAAAGAAGATATTGGGGGGCAGGCCGATCACCGCATCGAGGTAGTTTTGTTTGGTGATGATGTACTCCCGGATGGTGGCCTCTGCCGAACCCCGGAAAAGTACCCCATGGGGCAGTACACAGGCCATCGTGCCATTGTCGGCCAGTTGGTGGATCATGTGCTGCACAAAGGCAAAATCTGCCGTACTCTTGGGTGCCAGCCGTCCGTACTGGCTGAAACGTTCGTCGCTTTCGTTGAGGGGGTTGTCCGAGCCTTTCCATTTGGCCGAAAAAGGCGGATTGGCGACAATGGCCTCAAAGCGCATGTCCGGGTGCTGGGGCTCCACCAGGGTATCTTCCTGCCGGATGTCGAACCGGCTGAAATGCACGTCGTGGAGGATCATGTTCATCCGGGCGAGGTTGTAGGTGGTGCGGTTGAGCTCCTGCCCGTAGAATTCACTCACCTCCACTTCCCTGGATACGCGGAGGAGGAGAGAGCCACTGCCACAGGTGGGGTCGTACACGTTTTTGATCCGCTTCTTGCCGGAGGTGACCACCTTGGCGAGGATCTTGGATACTTGCTGCGGGGTGTAAAATTCCCCGGCTTTTTTGCCAGCCCCACTGGCAAACTGGCCGATGAGGTACTCATAGGCATCGCCCAGCACATCGCTATCAGTCTCCTCTAGGGCAAAGTCGATTTTGTCGAGGTGGGAGAGGACTTTGGCGATCAGTTTATTCCGAGCTTCGGGGGTTCGGCCCAGTTTGGTGCTGCTGAGGTCCAGGTCTTCGAACAGTTTGTTGAATTCGTCCTCGCTATCGGTGCCCATGGTGCTTTGCTCGATGCTGTTGAGGATGGCCTCCAGGTCTTCGAGGATAAAGCTGCTTTCGTCTTCTTTGTTGCCATTTCCTTTTTTGGCGATGGAGCAAAAGAGTTCGTCCGGCCGCAGGAAATAGCCGAGTTTGCCGAGGGAATTCTCCCGGATTGCAGCCAGATCTTCCTTGTCCGTGAGGTTGAGGTATTCTTTGACCGGTTCGGTTTCCAGCAACAGGTTGGCGTAGAGGTGTTGCTTTTCGGAGAGGTATTTGAAAAAGATAAAGCCGAGGATGTAATCCCGAAATTCGTCCGCATCCATTTTGCCCCGGAGTTCGTTGGCGATGTTCCAGAGTTGCGTTTCGAGTAGTTTCTTTTGGTCTTCTGACATAAGGGAAGGATGTATGGTGGCTAAAATAGCAATTCAAATTACGGCAATCACGCAAAATCCACCTCATTTATCAGGAATAAATGGATTATTCAGGATGAACGGCTGCTTATTTCCGGGTTGTGCGGTGCTGAGCGAAAATCATGCGTACCTGTCAATCGCCCGGGACGGCCCTAAAAGAGCTCAATACGGAAAATGACGGGTTGCTTGTTTTGACGGCTTACTTTCCGATACAAAACTTGGAGAAGATGTTTTCCAGCAGGTCGTCGGTTGTGATCTCGCCGGTGATCTCGCCAAGGTGCGACAGGGCATGCCGGATGTCGAGGGCCAGAAAATCGCTGGTGACGTGGTGCCCGATGCCATCGATCACCTGTCGCAAGGCTTCGCGTGTCTGCATCAGGCTCTCGTAATGCCGGGCATTGGTCACGATCGTATTACCGGTACGGAAGCTGTCGAGATTGGTGATTTCCAGGATTTTGGTTTTCAGGATTTCCAGATTTTCTTTGGACAGGGCCGAGATAAAGACAAACCGGTCATCGGCAGCGAGTGTATGGCGCAATGCCTGGCCGGCCTTGTCGATTTTGTTGCCGACCATGACAAACGGGATGCGGAGGCTGTCGAGGTGCTCAATCTGGCGGTGGATCTCCGGCTCCGTTTCCACCGACAAGTCGACCATATAGAGGATGAGGGATGCTTCGCGCATTTTGGTGTGGGTACGTTCCACACCGATTTTCTCGATCTGGTCCTCGGTTTCCCGTATTCCTGCCGTGTCGATAAAGCGGAAATGAACCCCCTGTATGATGATTTCGTCTTCGATGATGTCGCGGGTGGTGCCGGCGATATCGGATACGATGGCTTTTTCCTCGTTGAGGAGGGCGTTGAGGAGGGTCGATTTACCGGCATTGGGTTTTCCGGCAATCACGGTAGGCACGCCGTTTTTGATTACATTTCCCACGGCAAAACTGTCCAAAAGGCCCTGAATGGCCAGCAGGAGATGGTCAATGAGTTGCCGGAGGTTATCGCGGCTGGCAAATTCCACATCCTCTTCCGAAAAATCCAGTTCGAGTTCGATCAGGGAGGCAAAATGGATCAATTCCTCTCTCAGCTTTTTGATTTCAATCGAAAAACCACCCCGCATCTGACTGATGGCAGCCCGGTGGGCGGTTTCGTTTTCGGACGCGATCAGGTCGGCTACAGCTTCGGCCTGTGCCAGGTCGAACCGTCCGTTGAGGAAGGCACGCTGGGTAAATTCGCCGGGTTTTGCCAGGCGGGTGCCCTGTAGGAGCAAGAGCCGAATGATCTTTTGGATGATATAGGTGGAGCCGTGGCAGGAGATTTCGATGACGTCTTCCCGTGTATACGAATGAGGGCCTCTGAACAGCGAAACGAGCACTTCATCCACGAGGGTATTGCCATCGCGGATGGTGCCAAAATGGATGGTATGCGTGGCGGCTGTTGTCAGGTCTTTTCCTTTGAATAGCCCGTTGACAACCGCAATGGTGTCAGGTCCGGATACGCGGATGACGCCAATGGCACCGACACCCGAAGGTGTGGCTAATGCGACAATGGTATGGGTAAAGTCTGGGTTCATGAGCAGGGCAGTTTGTCAGGGACAGGGCAAAGATGGGCAAGATGGGCGGATATGGAAAATAGTGTGTAGGCGGCGGGGAATGGATGTCACCATGATTCGATTATGCGCCAGCATTGGGCGACCAGAAAGGTGGCCACCAGGCCAATGAGCACGGGAAACAAGGTAGCGATGGATGTCCATTTCCAGCTCCTGGTTTCCTGGTAAATGGTGAAAATGGTCGTGCTACACGGATTGTGGAGGAGGCTAAACAGCATCAGATTGATGCCCGTAAGCAATGTCCAGCCGCCTGCCCGGAGTATTTCCCCTGTCTGCATGGCCGAATCCACTTCAAACATCACACCACTGCCGGCTCCCAGGTTGGCAAGGTTGAAATGAGCCACGGTGAGCATCAGCACGGTCGGGATCACAATTTCATTGGCCGGGATGGCCACCAGGTATGCCAGCAGGATGACGCCATTGAGGCCGATAAACAAGCCAAAGCCATCCATGCCCGTAATGGCCCACGATGCCAGGCTCAGTTCCCGGATTGAAATAGTTGAAATCAGCCAGATGACGGCACCAGCCGGGGCAGCAAATACCATGGCACGCCAGAGTACGATAAGCGTACGGTCGATGAGCGAGGTATAGATGGTTTTCCAGAAACGTGGGGGGCGGTAAGGGGGGAGTTCGAGCGTAAAGGTGGAAACTTCACCCTTTAGCAGGGTTTTGGATAATATCCATGACGAAAAAAAGGTAAAGAAGACACCCAGCATGGCAATGGCTATCACCGAGACAGTGGCCGTAAGCCCCACCCAGTTTTCGGGTACCAGGGCACCGATAAAGATGGTGGCGATAAGGATCTGCGTTGGCCAGCGGCCGTTACAAAGGGAAAAATTATTGGTAAGGATGGCAATGAGGCGTTCCCTGGGGCTGTCAATGATGCGGGTGGCAATCACGCCGGCGGCATTGCAGCCCCATCCCATACTCATGGTAAGGGCCTGTTTGCCATGGGCACCCGATTTCCTGAAAATGGAGTCCAGGTTGAAGGCCACACGGGGCAGGTAGCCAAAATCTTCCAACAGGGTAAAGAGGGGAAAGAAAATGGCCATCGGCGGAAGCATGACGGAAATGACCCAGGCGAGAGCCAGGTAGACGCCATCCAGCAAAAACCCATCCAGCCACCAGACAAAGCCTATGGAGGCGGAAACCTGCTTGAGAAAGGGATACACCATTTCAAGTAATAAGGTAGCAAGCAGGCCCGATGGGTAATTGGCCCCTTCGATGGTCAGCCACAGGATCACGGAC
This sequence comes from Cyclobacteriaceae bacterium, assembly GCA_029880385.1. Classification (GTDB taxonomy): domain Bacteria; phylum Bacteroidota; class Bacteroidia; order Cytophagales; family Cyclobacteriaceae; genus JAOUOM01. Next base: position 4,140 of record JAOUOM010000211.1, read on the forward strand.
AATATCAGGATCATAATCGGGAATCCGAACATCTTGCTCGTGAGGATGCGATCCAGGCGCAGGTCGAAACTATAATCCTTGTGGCTGTTTTTAATTTCTACTTCTTTCGAAATTTCAGCAGCATCAGCATAGATGCTTTCGGTCAGCTTGTCATGAAAATTATCACCTACCTGCCATCGGAGGGAAGAGGCCAGTTCGATTATTTCGTCTGATTTGTGCTTCATTTATGTGGTAAGTTGAAATTCGTTGTTTTTAAGTGCGTTCAGTACGTTTTCGTCACCATCCAACAGGCGCATGGCGATCCACCGGGTATTGGGTAGTCCGGGGTATTCTTTTTGAATTTTCCTGCTGAGTGTATCCACAGCAGACTGAATGTCAGCGGAGAGGCTGTTGATTTTATGCGGTTTGCAGTGGATTTGCCCTGTGGCTACTTCATAGGTTGTTTGTATCAGTTCCGAAATGCCGTCGCCGTTTCGGGCACTTGCTGCGATGACCGGGATGCCCAGTTTTTTTGAAAGCGAACGTACATCTATTTCGATGCCATGCCGCCTGGCTTCATCCATCAGGTTGAGGCACAGGACGGCTTTGTCGGTAATTTCCAGTACCTGCAACGCCATGTTGAGGTTTCGTTCCAGACGCGAGGCATCCACGACGATGATGGTGACGTCCGGCTGGCCAAACAGGATAAAATCACGGGCTACCTGCTCGTCTTGCGACGTGGAGAGAAGCGAATAGGTACCGGGCAGGTCGATTAGCCTGAAATTTTTGCTTTGGTAGGAAAATCCCCCTTCGGCCCGGGTTACCGTTTTGCCGGGCCAGTTGCCGGTATGCTGGCGCAATCCCGTAAGCGCATTAAATACGGTGCTCTTGCCGGTATTGGGGTTGCCTGCCAGGGCCACGACAAAGTCTGCATTGTCGACATTGATGCCCAGTTTTTTTAGTTGTGCCGCATTGTAGATGGCGCAGGTTTCGCAGGCATTGACGGTGGTCGTTGTATTCATTGCTTTTCAATCAAGATTAAATCTGCCTGGTCGTTGCGTAAGGCGATCAGGGTATTTCGAATCAAATAGGCACGTGGCTCTTTCA
>JAOUOM010000212.1 GCA_029880385.1 Cyclobacteriaceae bacterium
TCTATTCCAACAATCAGTCCGTTTGCAATAAAATTATCCCCTGAACTAAGTTTAGAAATCGTATATGTTTCGTAATCTCCTTCTAAAAAATCAATCGAAATCAATTTATCCATTCCGTTATATTTAATAAATATATCTCCGATATCTATCTTTTCAATATTGTCAAATCCTTTGTATTGCGATGACTTATCAGGTTTTAAGGAAGCCCAACCTTTGTTTTTAATTTTGAATGGATGATCCTGTGTAGCCGTAATTTCTAATCCACTTGCAAATTTGTATGTTACCAGTCCATGATGAAACACACGCTCTAATTTCTCTATTTTTGCTGATTTTAATTGATTTGTTTCCCTGTCTATGTACGCTACTAAATCACCCGTTTTTAAATTCTCAATATTTTGGGTTGAATTGTCGGTTAATTGAATTTTGGTTCCTTTTGCGAAACAGTGAACATCAATTCCGTCAAAATATATTTCTGAGATAGCCACATCATCATATTTAAGCCCCTTATACACTTCAAGTATTTCAAATTTCATAATCCAGTCAGATTCATCTTTCCCCACTTCCCACCCGTTTCCAATTGGTTCAAATTTGAAACTTTGTACTCCACGAATGTCCTTCAGATTTAAAATAACGAATGGCTTGTTATCAATATAGACTTTCAGTTTTTTAACTCTTGAATTATTCTCCCAAGCAGACTTACTCTTTACATAACCATTAACCACGTTTATTTCTGTAATTCTTGGTGAGGCTCCTGCAAACGTATATAGTAAATACTCCCCAATACCATATCCCTCAACACCTTCGACCCAAGCATTTTTATAATTCAAATCATGCGCATTTATAGGATCGTAGGTGTTCTCACCTTGGGATTGTAAGTAACTTGATGCAGTAACTTCTTTTGGGCCACCACCACAATACCAACTGCACCCTCCGCCGATAATGTCCCAATAGGTTTCCATAGTTTCATCAACTGTTGAAAGAGCATCTTTTTCTTCCTGGGTCAAATCCTCGTATTTTGTTCCATTTCCTAATTTCTCCATCACTTTTATTCCGATTTCTTGATTCTTATCAAATTCTATTTCACCTCGGGCACTTAAAACAAGTAATCTCGTTGAAGTTGGATTCATTTCTTTAATCTGTGAGAATCCAAGCTGGGATGTCAAAATCAATCCTAAAATTATAATCTGTTTCATTTTTGTAGAGTCGTTTTTCAATGGCTGTCATCCGTAGCTGCCGCAAGCATGCCACGTGAGGGCTTTCGATCCATCGTAAAGATACGCTTCGCAACTAACTGGCGCAAGTGCTGCGGATTATCCGGATACGAAGCTGACATTCTTTCTTTATCTCGGCGTTCTGACGTGTCCATTATCCTGCCCTGGCAGTGCTGCAGATAATGAAAAAAGCGACCTGATGAAACGGGTATTGAAGCCTTGAGACAGTTGAGAAATTCAGCTCCGAACAATTTCCCACTGTTCTACCTCCCCTGTAACCACCTGAAAAAGCGGATGAGGGTCGATCCGGTCTATTGAAGTCAGTATTGCGAATTTTGCCGGGTCCCGAACTTTTACTTTTTTACATAAATGAGCCCACTCGTAACATAGTTGACCGCTGGTCACCTTGAGACTGGATTCGGAAAACGCAGACGCAATTTTTGATTTATCAAAATGATATCCCCTACGCAATGCCTCCTCATAAATACCCGACAGGTACTGATTGATACAGTCGATGGGCATTTCTGCCTCTCTAAACCGAATTAATTGCGGGTGATTCTGATAGCCTTTGGTTTCCCCGCGCAGGACATGCGCGGCCAGGAGGCTTTCACGCCACAGTGCCACTAATCCTTTGGCATCAAGGTAGTGGGGGTGTATCGACCATAATCTCATAAAATAATACCTGAAAGTACCTTCTCAACTTTCCAGACATGGTTTTGTTCATTTCCTGCCTGCCGAATGGCAAGCCATGTATAGATATGGGAATACCATTTAAATACGGGCACAAATCAGCCTGTACTGTATGATTCATCTGTCCGTAAGCGGTACCTGATTTTCAAAATTTGCGGAAGAAAACCATGGGTACATCATTCCCGATACACTGTCATGCACCCATACATTACCTCACCTCCAATGGGCTACGCGCATTCGTGAGCCTAGCACCTTTATGCCGACACCTAGCCATTATGGCTGATAGAATACACCTATAACGGACTGGGATTGGCTACGACCACACGGATCCTTCGTTTTCATCTCTCGCTTTCTTCGTCATGTCTGTCATCACGTTCACCTCTCTTTACTATCATCTTTGCAAAGTTCCTGGCGTTCAAAAGCAGAAATATTCCAATCACCGTAATGAATACTGATTCAAAAAATTCTCCCTTCGTTGACTTTGTCCAAAATTCAGTTTCCTTGGGATCATGAAAATATATGTTGTCGACAGTCTGTGATAGTATGGATGGAATCGAATAAACAATAGCAAGAACTGAAATTGTTACTAAAGCTATTTCAATTATGTCAAGCTTTGACGTTGAAATGTTCACAAGTTCGGAGGTTGGACGTAAAATCCGTCTTGCAATCAGTTCGGTCTTAAAAATTGCCAATACGCCAAAGATCAGGTAAACCAATCCAGTTATGGCTATACCCGCAAAGACATAAATCATCTCCGCATCATTAGTGAATAAATTGTTCCCAACGACCATGAAAAGGAAGTCGATGAAATATTGGACAAACTGGACGATAAAGTAAAGTCCAAAAATTTTAATCGCAATGTACAGTAGTTCGGATTTCGCCATACAATTAATGAGAGATACCATTTATGAAACACGCAAAAAGTTACGACTAGCCGTCCGCAACTAGCCGTCCGCATGCTACAAACCTTTCAAATATACCCCGTCGTTACCTCATAACCAACGGATTTTTGAATTCTTCCTCGCATCTACCGAAGGTTTACATTTTGTGGCTCAACATCCACCCTGTTTTCCCATTCTAGCACGGAAGTTACTTCCGTGCTTTAGCCTTGTTTTTATTTTCATTCAACGAAATCAATTGGCAATCCTAGTCAACTTCATTGTTTCTTCACCATCCATTAATTCTATCTCTGAAAAACTCAGCACTACTAAATCCCAACTAAATTTCATCTCATTGCCTTCAAAAAGGCTAATTGATTGATTCTTAAGCTCAAAAGAATACTCTATTTCTTCAAAATCAGGAGACATACTTAGGAAAACAAGATCATCCTGAATTCTAAATTTTATTATCAGATCATCCGTATCATCAGTTTTCCAAATACCATTCAATCTTAAATCATCAACTGCAATTGAGTTACCTCCTAACCTTACTTCACCTTTCGGAGTAGACAACAAATAAACTCCTCCAGTCGAAATTACAAAGAGTATTACTGATGCAGTTATTTTGAAAACAAATGACCTTGGCCTTATCCACCGATAAATAAAAGAACTTAGAAAAGTGCCCAGTCCAATAATACCATATTTTATCGGAGAAGAATACTTCAAAAAGTCTGCTCCAAAGTAAAATATCATAAAAGCGAAAGTCACAAATATGATTTCAAAGTAGTCCCTATTCTCTTTTTTAAGGTTCATTTATTCCTTGCTGCCGAAGGTTTACATCTTGTTACTTTCGATCCATCGTAAAGATACGCTTCGCAACTAACTGGTGCAAGTGTCGCAAAAACCCAGGTGACCAATATGGTATAGCGGCATTGAAACAAGCACGACCCGATCTTGACGTGGTATCCGGCATAGAGTAAGACGTTGAATTGCCGAGGCAGGCCGGGATTTTCGTTTGACAGGATAAATCACTAAACTTATACTTGCTTTCACCGATCATGGAGGGAAAAACGTACGTCGATCTGATGCGAAAAATAGAGTTGTTCAGCCTGCTGGATGAGCCTGCACTCCATACCCTCGCCAAATCCATGAAGGAAGTTTCGATTGATCCCGACGAGATGCTATTTGAGAAAGGGGATATCGGTGATTCCATGTATGTCATCCTCGACGGGCATGTCCGCATCCATGACCAGGTATACGACTTTGCCACGCTGGGGAAAGACCAGTTTTTCGGAGAATATGCACTGATCGACCGGCAGGAGCGCTCCGCATCGGCCACTGCTGTCGGCGCTACGCGGTTGTTGCGCTTACTGAAAAGTGATTTCGACGAAATGGTGGTTGCCCACCCGGAGATCAAGGACAAGATCATGAGCCTGTTGCTCAGCCAGCTCCGTCTCAGAAACGACTGGGAAGAGCATCTGGCACTAAAAAACAAGAAGATTGAACGGCAGAATCAGGAACTCTCCGAATTGAATACAAAGATCGAACAGCAACGCGACGAAATCAGGGCCCAACGTGACCTTAAAAACCGCTTTTTCTCGATCATTTCACATGATCTACGCGGACCGGTGAGTTCCTTCCAGGGGATTACGAGCATCATCAATCTCTATATCAAAAACCAGCGTTACGACGATCTGCTCAGCATGACGGAAGAAATCGATCATACCGTAGTGCATTTGTCGCGCCTGTTGGACAATCTGCTGCAATGGGCCTCCATGGAGCAAAGCCAGATCCCCTATCAGCCTTCACACATTGATCTTTTCAAGATGATGGAGGACCTGTTAGGAACCTTTCGGGCTTCCGCCAAATCCAAAAAAGTAGCCATTCAACATGCCGTGATGCCGGGCGAAACCGCATGGGCAGATTTCAATACCACGACGACCATCTTCCGAAACCTCATTCATAATGCACTCAAATTCAGCAATGAAGGAGGTGTCATTACCATTAAATCACAGATCCGTGAAGGCATGCGGCAGCTTACCGTCCATGATACCGGAGTAGGTATAAAACCTGAAAAAGCAGCCAATCTTTTTGACAAAACCAGCCAAAAAAGCACGTTCGGTACGCAGGGGGAAAAAGGTGTCGGTTTGGGCTTACAACTCGTACACGAATTCGTCCGCCTCAATCACGGAACCATTGACGTAACAAGCAGGGAAGGCGAAGGTTCGGCATTTACCGTAGGTCTGCCGTTTGAAGCGTCCCCTACCGGCCGGTAACTTCCTTTACTTTTTGTGCCAGGGTTTCGGCCTCATTCAGTTTGAACTTGTTGAGGTAGCCGGACACGTTGGGCATGGCCTGGATGTCAATATCTTCCAGCGACGAAATCACGATGATGACAGGTTTTTTTGTCATCGCACTTACTTTGGGGCTCAGC
>JAOUOM010000214.1 GCA_029880385.1 Cyclobacteriaceae bacterium
CCTGGTTGAGTTGGTGGGCGGTCTGCTTACCAACAGCATGGCAATAATGGCCGATGCCCTCCACGACCTGGGCGACAGTCTGAGCCTGGGCCTGGCCTGGTACTTTCAACGCCTGTCTGGAAAAGGCAGGAATGAATCATACTCCTACGGGTACAAACGTTTTTCTGTACTGGGTGCCATCATCAATGCCATCGTGCTCACCGTAGGCTCGGTAGTTGTGCTCACCGAAGCTATACCACGTATTTTCGAACCCCAAATGCCCCATGCTTCCGGTATGTTGTACTTGTCCATTGGCGGAATCCTCATCAATGGAATTGCAGCCATCCGCATGAGTCATGGGCATTCTCTGAACGAGCGCGTCGTCTATCTCCACCTGCTGGAAGATGTTTTGGGCTGGGCGGCTACCCTTCTGGTGAGCATTGTTTTGATTTTCCGGGAAATCCCCGTGCTGGATCCGCTCCTATCCCTTTTTGTTTCCCTGTTTATCTTGTACAATGTGGCCCGAAACCTGAAAAAAAGTTTTTCAATTATCCTGCAGGCCACGCCGGAAGGAATTGACCCAAACCACATTGAAGCGAGTATCAAACGTCACCCCGAGGTTCGCGACGTACATGACTGCCATATCTGGACCCTTGATGGCCGCTATCATATCCTGTCAATCCATGTGGTGGTAGACGAAGGGCAATCCATCGAACAATTGGCCAAAATCAAACAACGCATAAAATCCGGTCTTGAAAACCTGCGGATAGACCATGTTACCCTTGAGTTTGAAACCAGGGGAGAAACCTGCCACTCTTGCTGAGATTTTGGTAGTCCGGGCAAAAAAACTGGTTTTCATATGAAGAAAAATCCTAAATTCAGGGTATGGAAATCGAAGTAACAAGCTGGGCCGACTTACAGGAAAAGCTTTTTCATGACACATGGAATGAAAAAATCCACAGGTACCGTTCACAATACGCCTATCGTGGACAATCATCGGTAGCCTACGACCTTCAAACCTCGCTGATGAGGCTTGGTGGCAATTATGCGGAGCTTGAACGGCACATCATTCGAAATTTCAAGAAATATTCATACAAAGACATCATTGATGACGATACCATCTGGCACTGGCTGTCCATAGCCCAACACCATGGACTTCCTACGCGACTGTTAGACTGGACGTTTTCGCCCTACATTGCCCTGCATTTTGCCACTTCAAATACCGAATTGTACGATGAAGATGCGGTCATCTGGTCTGTCAACTACTCAAGTGTCCACGCCGAACTACCGGCTGCCTTTCGTTTGGTAAACCACAAGGAAGGCTCCGACATATTTACCGCTCAAATGCTCGCCTCTGTGACCTCCAGCCTCTCCGATTTTGACCAGTTGAGCGATGACATTGTGGTATTTTTTGAGCCGCCCTCAATGGATGCACGCATTGTAAACCAGCATGCTTTGTTCAGCGTAATGAACAACCCTGCCCGAACCATCGATAGCTGGCTGAAAGGAAAGCCGGAACTACGGTGGTTCAAGATCATCATCCCGGCGCGGATCAAATGGGAAATCCGTGACAAACTAGACCAGGCCAACATCACGGAGCGTGTCTTGTTTCCGGGCCTGACCGGCCTGTGCAGTTGGTTAAAGCGTCAATATTCGCCAGCCATTAAAAACAACGGATAATTTTATGAGAACACCCCTGTTTATTTCACTTCTCACGGTCCTGCTAGCCACGGGCTGCACAAACACCACCAAAAAAACAGCCATGACAACCATCTATCTGGTTCGACATGCAGAAAAAGAATTGAATGAAACAGATGATCCCGGCCTCACCGACAAAGGGAACCAGCGTGCCCAATACCTGGTGCAATTTTTCCAACAGGTGAAATTTGATGCCATCTATTCCTCGCCCTTTAAACGCACACTACTTACAGCCGGGCCCCTGGCCATCAAAAACCACCTGGATACGCAAACCTATGACCCAAAGGAATTGGAAGAATTTGCCTCGATGTTAGTGCAAAAGCACAACGGGCAGACGGTTTTGGTGGTCGGGCACTCAAATACGACACCCGCATTGGCCAATTTGCTCGGCAACCGAGAAGACCTCCGTCCGCTGGAGGAATATGAATACGACTGGATCTATGTGGTAGACCGGATAGGCGATATTTCCAGCGTGAAAAAACTATACGTAAAGCCCGGTGAACCCACACCCTAGTGGCACAAATAGCTGAGGATCAATTCTTGCAAATCGTCGCTATAGGGCTCCTTAAACATGTGTTGTGCGTGAGCGGAACCCGGATAGACCGTCAACTCCTTTGGCAGGGAGGATGATGTATAGGCAGAAAAGACCCGTCCATACAGGCCTTCGTCTCTCGAAACAACAAAGAGTTTGCGGATATCCGGGGAACTGATGGCCAGGCTGCTGGCCGGGGACAACAACACAACGGAACAAATGACCGGATCCGGCCTGGCCTGAAGTGATTGGAGAATAGCCGCCCCTCCCATGCTACCACCGACCAAACTAATCCTAGTAAATCCTTTTGCCTTCAGAAAATCGACAGCTCCCGTTATATCCAGCCCTTTATCCCCTGTACTCCCGTCGGTACTATTGCCATACCCTCTGAAATCGATACATAAAGAGGCTATGTGGTTTTCCCTCAGCCTTTCGGCCATGAAATACCAGCTTTTCCCGGAAAATACTGCGCCATGTGCAAAAATGACTGCCCTTTCGCCCGGGACATTAAAAAATGCGGCCTCAATCCGGGCACTGTCGCTCGTAGCAAACCTGACCAGGTCAAATCCCTGCGACGATACCTCCGTCGAACGGAAAATAAGCCAGCAGGCCAGCAGACCGGTCAGACCAAAGGGGTAATTCGGGTAATGTCTCATAAAACCATTCGTTGCATTGGCAGGCAAACATCGAAAAAACATCCGGTGTTTTGAATAAAACGCAACATGCAAATAGTCCAGCTAAACCTGCCTATGTCCATTGAAAAATAAATGCTATGAATTTTGTGTAAAATAGATTATTTATTGCTGGATATTCGCATCAAGCTTCCCATATCTATTGTTTTTATATACTTTTATAAACTTCAATTTGCATTACTTCGCAAATAAACCGATGATCAGTTCTGTCTGTTGGTTTCATGATTAATTTATTCATACAAAAGGCAGGCAGAAAGGCTCCAATATGACAGGAAAGAATATACAAACAAAACCAATTTATAGTGGTGCACGGGTACTGGTTGCCGTGGACTGCATCATTTTTGGTTTTGATGACGAGGAGCTTAAAATCTTACTGGTCAAACGGGATCTTGATCCTGAAAAAGGAAAATGGTCATTGATGGGGGGCTTTTTGAAAGAAAATGAAAACCTCAATGAAGCGGCCACCCGTGTGCTGGGCAGCCTGACCGGGCTCAGGGACATCTACATGGAACAGCTGAGTACCTTTGGCAATCCCGACCGGGATCCGGTAGAGCGTACGTTATCCGTCGCATACTATGCCCTGATAAATATATCGAAACACGACAAGGAACTGATCCGCAGGCATTCCGCAAAATGGTTTGGCATCCATGACTTTCCGTCCCTGATTTTTGACCACAACGAAATGGTGGCACATGCGATCCGAAGGCTTCGGTACCGCACCTCAAACCAGCCTGTCGGATTTGAACTCCTGCCGGAGAAATTTACCATGCGGCAACTCCAGAAACTGTATGAAGCCATTCTGGATCAGGAGCTGGACAAACGTAACTTTACAAAAAAAATCAATCAGCTGGGGCTATTGATCAAACTGGATGAGAAAAACATGGAGTCGTCAAAGAAAGGCTCCTACCTCTTTAAGTTTGATCAGGTCAAATATGACCAGAAGGTAAATGAAGGCTTTACCTTTAAACTATAGACGGGTATAAAGGGATCGAATGCAGCCAGATAGCCCGGATGGAGGCCGGCACGCTGGCTCGTGGGGACAGCCGGAGTGCGGTGACCAGATGGCCAGCCGGTACCGCTCCCAGCAAACGCCACAGCCCTTCTATCACCACAAATGATGAACCTGAGGCTTGATCCACTTGTCATAAATGCTGCGGATTCTGGCCATATCGTCCGGACTAAGTGCCGCCAGGTGTGATGCCGCCACATTGGAGGTGACCTGTTCGGGCCGGGAGGCCCCGGGTATCACGGTCGAAACCTCATCGAACATCAGGATCCAGCGCAAGGCCAATGCAGGAAGTGAACGATCGGGGAAGTGAAGGCGAAGCTGCTCCACTGCATCCAGTCCCAATCCAAAGTCAATGCCGGAAAATGTTTCTCCTTTGTCGAATTGTTCACCGTTGCGGTTAAAGAAACGATGGTCTTCTTTTTCGAATGTAGTAGCAGGGGTGAAATGCCCACTTAACAGCCCACTTGCCAGGGGGACCCGTGCGATAATCCCCACGTTTTTCTCACGGGCAAGCCTGAAAAACAAGTCGGCCGGTCGCTGGCGAAAGACATTGAAAATGATTTGTACGGAATCGACATGGTCGTATTCGATGGCTTTGATGGCTTCTTCGACTTTTTCTACACTCACGCCCACTTTGTGTACTTTGCCTTCGGCGATCAGTTTTTCAAACTCACCGAAAATTTCGGGCCGGTAGTACACTTCGGTAGGGGGGCAATGCAGTTGGATAAGGTCAATCCTGTCAAGGCCCATATTTTTCAGGCTTTGTTCCACATAGTCACGGAGTACCTGTGGTGTATAATTCTGATTGATATGAGGTGTGATAAACCGGCCACATTTGGTCGCGACATAGATGGTTTCGGTACGGGATTTGATCAAGCGGCCTACGGCTTTTTCGCTTTCGCGATCGCCATACACATCGGCCGTATCGATAAAGTTGATCCCATGGTCTATGGCGGTGTTTAAAATCTTATCTGCATTTCCATGGTCAAAGGGTGACCCCCATTTGCCTCCTACCTGCCACGTCCCGAGACTTATCCCTGAAATTCTGAACCCTGTTTTGCCTAATATCCGATACTCCATCGCCTGATTTGTTTGAAAAGGTCAAATTTATGGGATCGTGTGTAAACCATTGGCCTCAAACCAAAAGATGTCCGGGTGAAAAAAAAGATCAACCAAACGGGTTTGTCTTAGAGAGGGTGAAAAAAAACTGACTACCCTCATTTTGCTCAGATTCCACCCAGATAGTGCCTCCGTGCAATTCCAATTTTTTTACAATGCGC
>JAOUOM010000215.1 GCA_029880385.1 Cyclobacteriaceae bacterium
ATCGATAATTTTGAGGAATATGCTTACCTGCAGTATGTCGTTTCCACCGCTGACTCGACGCACCAATTCAGAACAGGGGTACGCGTCAATTACCGGACACTAAGCCAACAGCTATTGGTAAGTCCTCGTTTTCAGTACCGGTGGGTACCTGGCTGGGCGGTGCGGACCCATTTCAATGTATCAGCCGGTCTTTACCAACAGCACCCGTTTTACCGGGAAATACGGGACAGGCAGGGGCAAATTCACCAGGATGTCCTTGCCCAGAAATCATGGCACTTTATATCGGGCATGAACCGGTATACCACCTGGTGGGGACGACCTTTTACGCTATCTGTCCAGGCGTATTACAAGCATTTGTATCAACTCATTCCCTATGAAATTGATAATCTACGTTTGCGCTATTTCGCATCAAACAATGCCAGGGGCTATGCGACAGGGGTCGATTTCAGGGTTAACGGTGAATTTATCAGGGGAAGTCAGTCCTGGTTTAGTCTGGGCCTGTTAAAAGCCCGTGAAAATATTGACGGAGACGGGCTGGGGTGGATTCGTCGGCCGACAGACCAGCTGGTTACGCTGGGAATATATTTTGAAGACCATATGCCGCAAAACCCGGACGTACGGGTTTATGTGAATGTGGTTATAGGTTCGGGTTATCCCTTTGGTCCTCCGGGCGATGCCCAGAACCGAAACCGGTTTCAGGGTGATGAATATTACCGGGCAGACATTGGCCTGAGTAAGTCATTTTCCATCGGGCGACCTGCTTTGTCCTGTATGCTGCGCGCAGAAGTCCTGAATGCGTTTGGGGCTGACAACACCCTTTCCTACACCTGGATTCAGGACGTATCCGGCAGTTCTTTTGCCGTTCCCAATTCGCTTTCCGCCCGGCTTTTTAACCTGAAGTGGATAATGGCCTTCTAGAGCTTCCCTGTTTATCCGTGTGTTGAACCCCGTTTTTTCATTAAATAAGCCATATATCGTGTTATATGGCCTTTTGCATCATGGAGGAAGGCATTCGGAAATGATGGGGGGTATCTTCGTGATTTACCATTTTGTAAAACCCTTTAAAACAGAGAAAATATGACGCGTAAATTTTTTGGATTGATTGTTAGCATGTTGGCTATCGTGCAGGGGATCATCGCACAGGAAAGTGAAACCTTTACGGATGAAGAGATAACAACCTATGCCAGTGTGATGAAATGGGCAGAAGATGAAAAAGTACGAATGGGAGATTCGGTCGAGGTATGGGTAAAGTCAAATGAAAACCTGTCCGGAGCCATGTACAATGATTTGAGCAAAGCGGCCAAATCCGGTGATTTGTCTTCGGCCGGTGCGAGTGAAGCGGAAATTGCCATCTATAACGAGATTCAGCAAAAAATCGAAGATGAAAAAAACACGTTCAAGGAAGTGTACGTGGCAAAAATCAAGGACGAAATCGGGGCCGGGCTCTATAACCGTCTCAATAAGGCATTGAAAACGGATGGCGAACTAAAAGCCAGGTACGAAGCCATACTGACAGGTCTGGAAGGCACACAAGATTCCGGTGACGCGGCGGATGCCGAAAATCCGGACGAAAAATAATTCCGACAATATGAAAAAGAAAAAGGGATTGGCTTGCCAAGCCCTTTTTTTATTTATAAAAGGTTCTTAATTTGGGAAGCCATTCAAACAGGTAATATATGTTTACAGAATATGAAATTGACTCCATGATCGAAATCCCCGAAATAGCGGAGGCTACGATGGTGCTGAAAAAAGAATTTATCCGTGCAGAAGCCCCGTATCTTGAATTGAGTGATCATGATTTTTTTTCCCTTGTCATGATGGCCCCAACCATTGGGATCGCACTGGCCAATGGCAATCTGAGTTTATTTGAGGAATTGGCCCTGAACAAAAAAGCCAGAAAACTATCCAAAGGAGGATATTTTATGAAAAAGGACCCGGTAGTTTATGCCATGAAATTTCTGATCCGGAAATACGAACAGTGGTGCGGGAAATTTTATCAATTGCTCCGGCTCTCTGTGGAATCATCATTTCACTACGAGGGAATTGAAAAGGAGAAGTTTGATGAAGACAAGCCGGTTAGTTACGAAGAATACAAAAGAACCGTACTGCGACAGCCCTACATTCTCATCAGGTTTATTGCGAGTTTTTTTCTTGAAAATGATGAAGACATCATTTCAGACCACCGGAACATTGGCAAATCCGAATACAATGTCATGTTGCAGATAGGGGAAAAGGTAGGAATTGCGGAAATACCCGTTTTCCACATGTTTTGCAAAACATTTGTTGTCAAAGGCTGATTGTAGCAAGGGGCAATATTGTATTTTTCAAATCGTTATGCTGGGGATGAAACTGGTGAAAAGTATGTATGTGGTTTTGTGGGCAGGACTTTTCCTTTGGATTTTGTCATGTGATAAAAAATCACCGGTTCCGCATACACAAGGGGCAGATTTCAACCAAAGGGTTGATTCATTTTTTATTCAGGCCGCAATACCACCCTACAAGCAGGACAGTGTGTCCCAAATATACGTTAACCCTATCGTGCAAAATACGGGGGCAGATGCCGTAGCCCCTGCTATCGGAGATGTGATTTATGTGCGCTACTCGCTGGCCGTTTTGAACGGTACATCCATGGATACCATCGTGTTTTCCTCACAGGTACCCCAATCAATACCAGCCGGCTATGGCATTCACGCTATCTATCCGGTAGGGATTGACAAGGGGATTGAAGTAAGTGGTATGAAATCCGGCGATACCTATGCCTTTATATTACCGCCCGACATGGGCTATGGGTCATTTGTACTGGATCCCGTGATCCCGGAAAATGCTATTTTACAAGTCATACTCACGCTTGATTCTGTCAAAAATGTCCAGGCACTCAGGGATCAGGAAATACTGCTGATCAACCGGAAGATAATTGATTGGGAACTGAACGATACGATAAAGTGGCCAGGGACACTTGTCAGCCGCATCAATGTCCTCAATTCTACACTGGCATACAAGGTGTTGGGCGATGCGCTGCCAACCGGCGCACAAGTCGCTGACAGTAGCCGCGTCAATGTCTCGTTTACTACCCAATACCTTGATTCGACACTCCAGTCCTCGTTTGAACTAAAATATGCCAGCCAGCCCCTGGAATTTGTATGGGGGACAGATCCGGTACTTATTGGTTTTCAAACGGGCCTTCAGCAGATGCATGTTGGGGAGCAGGCCTTGTTTATTGCCCCGTTTGATCTTACTTACCACGAGAGTGTTCAGATATTTCCACATGTGTCAGGATTTAGAAACACGTATTTTGATGCGTTATATGATCATTTACGCGCGAATAAAATTATCCCGGCCTATGGCTTTGAAATCGAACCGTTCAGGAGCCTGTTATTCAAGGCGAAATTGAATAGTATTGAATAAGCATAATTCTGTTACTTTTGATCAAACCTTTTCTGTGCTAGTCTCATCCAAATACTCATTGATCATTGCATTTATGCTGATCCATAGCTTGCTTTTGCCGGCACAGGATTTTTATAAAAGATACAATATTTACAGAAACCCGGTTCGCGTGGCTCTCAACAAGATATCGTGGGACTTTGCCATCGGGTATTCCAATACGCGTTACCGGCACAAACTGGATGGCTATTACTTTTATCAGGATACGGCAGGATCTCAAATCATTCCAAAATCTGGTGGTACGGTTGTTCCGGGTTCTCCATTCACAGGCTATGCCCACTGGGTCAATGCGCCGGTAGCCGGGGGGCAGGTAGATACGGTGATCCGCTCTGATTTTCCGTTTGATTATATGCCAAATCCTGTCAATAATCCCTTGTTGAAGCAAAACTGGGTGATGCTGGACGCAGATACTACGGAGTTGAAATTTGTCAATTATTCTAATGGGCTGCCCCTTTCGCTTGGGGTACATTACCAGTTTCTGGACTTTAGGCTGGGGGGCGGGATTAGTTATGAACGACAATGGGTTAGGGCATTCCGGCCTACGATCTACGAGGATTTGATACAGCCAATACCCTTGAATTTTCGCAAGACTTACTTTTTTAAGTATTTCGGGATGCTGGGTTATCGGTTTTATGAATATTGGGATTATTCATTTGTAGCTGAGATCCAGGCGGGTAAAACCCGGTATGGAAAGGCATTTGACGCACAGGCATTGACCAGCGGGATGTTTTTTAATGGGGGCATAAGTATTGAAAAAAACCTGTCCGAATACTTCAGGGTGACCATACGCCCATCCATTGACCTGAAGAAATACCAGATAACACTGCCGGATGGATCTGTCGTCACACATCGCCACGACGGCTTTTTTGTATTGGCAGGTCTGAGTATCAACATTCCCGATATCCCACGGTCGCCGTATAAAAGTGACCATGTGCAATTAAAGCATCTGATAACGGATCCGAATACGGGAAGAAGCATGGAGGTGCGGGGGCAGCCATTCTGGAAAAAACAAAATCCGAAAGTGGGGGAAAATCATCGCCGTTTATGGCGATATAAACTAAAAAATAAGAAAAAACTACAACCCTATTAAGTCTGTTTTTACCCGAAAAAAAGTGGTAAATTGCGGCTTGTTTTAAGATTTAAAATCACTTTTTCATGTCAGAAGGGGATATTGAAAATTCTTCGGCTTCCAGCCAGCATATAATTCCGATCAATATAGAAGATGAAATGAAAGGTGCATACATCGATTATTCGATGAGTGTGATCATTTCACGGGCATTGCCAGACGTTCGTGACGGGTTAAAGCCCGTTCACCGACGAATTCTGTACGGAATGGATGAATTAGGGGTGAACTATAACAGGCCGTATAAGAAATGTGCCAGGATTGTGGGGGACGTATTGGGTAAATACCATCCACATGGAGATACGGCTGTATACGATACCATGGTGAGAATGGCCCAGGAATGGTCGTTGCGCTACCCGTTGGTGGATGGCCAGGGAAACTTTGGGTCCATTGATGGCGATAGCCCGGCTGCCATGCGTTATACCGAAGCCCGGCTGAAAAGGATTTCGGAAGAATTGCTGGCAGATATTGGCAAAAACACGGTGAATTTTCAGTCCAACTACGACGATTCCACCCAGGAGCCTTCCGTTCTTCCTGCCAAACTACCCAATTTATTATTGAACGGTGCTTCAGGGATTGCTGTGGGTATGGCTACCAACATGCCTCCCCAC
>JAOUOM010000216.1 GCA_029880385.1 Cyclobacteriaceae bacterium
GAATTGAAAATGCGAGGATTTGGTGCAATAACAATAGGTATAGGTGCCCTTGTATTTATGTTTTTTTATGGCGTCACCAAATATCTGTTTGGCGTACTGAATGTTTTCACTGATTTTCGGCAGGTAACTAATTTTTAGCGGGGTGCCGTATTGCCTAACAATATCCATCAGGTTGACTCCATGAAAATGAAGTTCATCCTTTTCGACCTTAAATTCCTTGGTGGGAAAATAAAAGGTCTGTTCAATGAGGTCAGTGTAACTTTTCATTCATAAAATAAAATTGAAAATGAGCGCAATAATTGCGAAAACTTGGAAAATTTCCCAGGCTGTAGCCAGATAAATATTACAATCGTTCAGGTAAACTTCGTGATTGTATAATTAATTTTGAAAACATTTTAAACAACATAATGATCACCCTTAAGATAAATGATGAAACTGCGCCTCTTGAGGCCGTTTTATTAGGTATTGCCGAAAATTTCGGAGGCACCCCAAAGCCTGATGATACCTATGACCCCAAATCCCTCTTTCATGTACAGGAAGGCACCTTTCCAACGGAAGAAAATATCCTCACCGAAATGGCAGCGTTTGACAAAGTACTGAAAAAATACGGAGTGGACGTATACCGCCCCCATGATATTGCCGGGCTGAATCAGGTGTTTTCCCGCGACATTGGCATCGTCATTGGCGATCGGTTTATTGTCCCCAGTATCCAAAAAAACCGTCGGGCAGAAATCGAGGGAATCCAATACCTCATCGATCAGATGGATCCGGAACGGGTACTCTACACACCCGAGCATACCCGTATGGAAGGGGGGGACGTAATGCCATATGGTGAATACCTGTTTGTAGGTTATAGCAAACAGCCGGATTTTGATGAGTACCTCACAGGCCGAACCAATGAAGCGGGTGTACAATTTTTACAAACCCATTTTCCTGACCGGAAAGTAATGGCATTTGAGCTACGAAAGTCGGACGATGACCCGTATGTAAATGCGTTACACCTCGATTGTTGTTTTCAGCCCGTAGGAACCAAATACGCCATTATCCATCGCGAGGGCTTCAAAAACCCGGAAGATGCCGACTGGCTCGTGAACCTGTTTGGCCAGGAAAATGTACTCGAAATTGACCGGCGCGAAATGTACACCATGTGTGCCAATGTGTTTTCCATTTCACCCCAGGTGGTTGTTTCCGAAAAGGGCTTCTTCCGAGTCAATGGACGCTTGCGCGAATGGGGCCTGACCGTGGAGGAAATCCCCTATGCCGAAATATCCAAAATGGAGGGATTGTTGCGATGTTCTACCTTGCCCTTACGAAGGAAATATGACTAGCCAGGTTACTGATACGTTATTTATGGTACGGCCCGTACGGTTTCGTTCCAATGAGCAGACAGCCGTGAATAATTATTTTCAGGATCCTGACCCGTCTCAGTCTGCGGAAGCCATCCAGCAACTGGCCGTGCAGGAGTTTGACAGCCTGGTCAGCAAACTGCGAGAGGAAGGTATTAACGTGATTGTTTTTAGCGATACTACGGTGTCCAATACACCGGATTCCATATTTCCCAATAACTGGATTAGTACGCATGACGATGGTTCGGTATTGTTGTACCCGATGTTTGCCGAAAACAGGAGAATAGAACGCCGTGACGACATTGTCGATGCCTTGACGCGTCGTTTTCTTGTCAGCAGCGTTCATTCATTTGTGCATTGGGAAGAAAAAAACCTGTTTCTGGAAGGGACAGGCAGCCTGATACTGGACCGGCCACACAAAATCGCCTATGCCGCACTTTCGGAACGAACGTCCACGGACGTAATAGCGGAGTTTGAACTACGCACAGGGTACCGTACCGAAGCATTTCATGCCCTTCAGACAGTGGGGAACCAACGGCTGCCCATCTATCATACCAATGTGATGATGTCCGTAGGGGAGCAATTTGTGCTTATTTGCCTGGCAAGCATCGACGATAAATCGGAAAGGGAGCGGTTGCAGCGTGTGTTTGACTCTACCGGCAAGGAGGTAATTGAAATTTCGGAGGCACAGGCCGCTGCTTTTGCTGGAAATATACTGCAGGTTCGAAATCCCGATGGCCATTTATTTATTGTCATGTCACAGTCAGCCCACGATTGCCTTTTGGATTGGCAACGTGAAAAGCTCACCACTCATGGAAAAATCGTGTCATCCCCCATCCCTACCATCGAACGTTTAGGCGGAGGAAGTGTGCGGTGTATGATTGCCGAAGTATTTTTGCCCAAAATTTTAATGCATTAAATCAATTCTCTCAATAAACGAACGGATGCTCTTTATCGAAAAACAGTTACAAACAGACATTTCAAAAGCTTTTTCTTCATTGTTTCAATTCGAGCTCGAAGCCGATAGCATCGGATTTCAGCCGACGCGAAAGGAATTTGAGGGTACACATACATTCGTTACGTTTCCCTACCTGAAAGTGTCAGGAAAAAGCCCGGAAGAAACCGGCAGCCTGCTGGGTAATTTTTTACTCGCTGAATCCGCTATCGTATCAGGCTTTAACGTCGTAAAAGGATTCTTGAACCTCACCCTTTCCGAATCCATGTGGCTCGGCGTACTGGCAGAAATCACCGCACAGGATACCTATGGACAGGGAAAACCAAACGACAAAAAGGTGATGGTTGAATTTTCTTCGCCCAACACCAACAAACCCCTGCACCTGGGACACCTGCGAAATAATTTTCTGGGTGATTCGGTGGCCCGCATACTTGACAGGGCCGGCTATGATGTCATGAAAACCAACCTCGTCAATGACCGGGGCATCCACATTTGCAAGTCCATGCTTGCCTACCAAAAGTTTGGCAATGGCGAAACCCCCGAATCGGCAGGAATCAAAGGCGATCACCTGGTGGGTAGTTATTATGTCAGATTTGATCAGGAATATAAAAAAGAAATCGAAGGTCTGGTCGCTGCGGGCAAAGACCCGGAAGAGGCCAAAAAAATAGCCCCACTGATCCAGGAGGCCCAGTCCATGCTCCTGAAATGGGAAGAAAAAGACCCGGAAGCCTATGCATTGTGGGAAAAAATGAATGGATGGGTTTACCAGGGATTCGACAAGACCTATGCGACCATGGGAATTTCGTTTGATACGATTTATCAGGAGTCATCTACCTATCTGCTGGGCAAGGATATCGTGGACGAAGGGCTGAAAAAAGGCGTGTTTTTCAAAAAAGAGGACGGATCGGTGTGGGTGGACCTGACCGATGAAGGGCTGGATGAAAAACTCGTGTTACGGGGCGACGGAACGTCAGTCTACATCACCCAGGACATGGGTACGTGCGACTTCAAGTACAAGGATTTTCAGATGGACAAGTCCGTGTATGTAGTCGGAAATGAACAGGACTATCATTTTAAAGTGCTGTTTTCGATCATGCGTAAGCTGGGCAGGAGTTATGGCGAGGGGCTCCATCACCTGTCCTATGGTATGGTGAACCTGCCCTCTGGCAAAATGAAATCCAGGGAAGGTACTGTGGTAGATGCCGATGACCTGATGCAGGAGATGTTTGAGACTGCCGAAAGACATACGCGTGAGCTGGGAAAAATTGAGGACATGGAAGGCACGGCCGCCAGCGAGCTGTACCGTCAGTTGGGCCTTGGTGCACTGAAATATTTTTTATTGAAAGTAGACCCCAAAAAACGCATGCTCTTCAATCCCGAAGAATCCATCGAGTTTCATGGCAATACGGGGCCGTTTATCCAATATACCCATGCCCGTATCTCGGCCCTTTTGCGGCGCGCGGATCAATTGGGGATTGAAATTGCGGTCGACACCTCACTTGTGGGGCTGCATGACCGGGAGCGCGGGCTCATCTACCAGTTGTCGCGCTATCCTGCCGTGGTGCAGGTAGCGGCCGAGGAATACGCACCCTCTGTCGTGGCCCAGTTTGTGTTTGACCTGGCCAAGGAGTATAATGGCTTTTATCAGGAAGTAAGCATTTTTAATGAAGACGATACGGCACGGCGTGCCATGCGGCTGGCCCTGTCACTTTCGACAGCCCGGGTTATCCGTTCGGCTATGGGCTTGCTGGGTATTGATGTGCCAGAACGAATGTGATCGATGAAAAAACTACATGCATGGCTTCGAGCCTTCCGCCTCCGTACCCTGCCACTGGCTTTTTCTTCTTTGTTGATGGGAGGATTTCTGGCAGCCAGCCGGGGTTATTTTGATGCCACCATTCTTGTGTGGAGCCTGGTTACCACGCTGTTGCTCCAGGTATTGTCTAACCTGGCCAATGATTATGGCGATTACACATCCGGTGTGGATGGGGATCATCGCCAGGGGCCTGCCCGCACGGTTCAGGCCGGCCTCATACCGGCTTCCCAGATGAAGCGGGCACTGGTCGTGTTTTCCATTCTGTCGCTCTGTTCGGGTATGGTGTTGCTTTGGGTGGCCTTTCGGGATCAGTGGCTGTATGCCCTGCTCTTTCTGGTGGTGGGACTCGGGGCAATCTATGCAGCCATCCGCTATACGGTAGGCAAAAAACCCTATGGATATGCAGGCCTGGGCGATGTGGCCGTATTGCTGTTTTTTGGCCTGACCGGTGTTGGGGGCAGCTATTTCCTTTATGCCAAGTCCCTTGACGGCCCGGTGTGGTTATTGGCCGTTAGTTGCGGGTTGTTTGCCGTCGGCGTACTCAATGTCAATAACATCCGGGATATCGCCTCTGACGAGGCATCCGGCAAACGTTCGTTGCCGGTGCGCATGGGCCGTAGCCGGGCCGTAGCCTATCATGCAGCCCTTTTGACAACGGGGTTTTTGCTGGCCGTTATCTTTGCCCTTGGCAGGTTTGGGAGTGTGTATGGATGGGCATTTGTGTTGGTTCTACCCCTGTTGATTCGCAATTTCCGCGCGGTGCGCAGCAAACGGGGTATGGAACTGGATCCGTATTTGAAGCAGCTCGCACTTACCACGCTCCTGTTTGTCCTGTTGATGGGGGCCGGGCTCTTATGGGCTTAGCCAGACACCCCGTCCCCGTCGTGGAGGCTTTGTTATAAGGGGAGCAACCGGTTTTTTCGGATATAGCCCTCCTGGTCGTCCCAGCTGATTTTGATCCAGGCATCTTCGTCATCGATCAGCGTGACTTTGTGCCCCTTTTCCAGTAGTGCGATAACGTCT
>JAOUOM010000217.1 GCA_029880385.1 Cyclobacteriaceae bacterium
GACAAGGGCATCCTGCTGAAGCCCGGTTTTGTAACCCAGGACGATCTGTCCGACAGCAACCTGGAAGAATACATCGCCGTGTACCTGCCGCACAGTTATAATTTTTCCGGCAACCTTTTTTTTGTGAAAAAATCGAAAATAATACCCCTGACAGGCAGTAATTCTGAAATAATGAAATACATAGTTTCTGCAGGGATCACAGGCAAAATCAAAAAAAACAGGTAACGACAGCAAACTTCTTTGGATTTCTTTTGAAATATCGAAATAACATCCATACTTTGCAGCGAAATTAAAAATGAACACAAACGCCTACATATCAATGCCTATTTTTTCTCCGGTCAACCCGGGTAGGCGTAGGCCTGTGTAATTTTGTATAGACCGCCTACGGGGTGGTCTCCTTCCCAATCATACTTTTTCTTTTCACATCGTTTCTTATCGAAGATTAAACCATGAATATGTTTACAGTTCAGGTGGCTACTTCTGCTCATACCGAATATGCAGATCAAATCTGCACCATGATAGAGGAAAGTGCCAGGCAGCGTGGGACAGGAATCGCCAAACGCTCACCAGAATACGTCAGGCAAAAAATGCTTGAAAACAAGGCCATCATTGCCCTGAGTAAATCCAAACAATTGGCCGGCTTTTGCTACATCGAAAGTTGGGGCGAAAAACAATATGTAGCCAACTCAGGCCTCATCGTCAATCCTGATTTCAGGGGGGAAGGACTGGCTACTGCCATCAAGAAAAAAGCCTTTGAGCACTCACGGAAAATGTTTCCTGATGCCAAGCTGTTTGGGTTGACCACATCGCTCCCGGTGATGAAAATCAATTCAGACCTGGGGTATATACCCGTCACCTACAACCAACTGACAACCGACGAAACCTTCTGGAAAGGGTGCCAGAGTTGTGTGAACTTTGAAATCCTGCAAAGTAAAAACAAAGCCAACTGTATGTGCACGGCCATGCTGTTTGATGCCAAAGCAAAAAAACAGAAGAAGTGGGATTTCATAAAAAAATCAAAACTGTATGCACGGTTCATGCAGATAAAAAAGAAAAAATTAGCAAAAGAAACCAAAGTATCATGAGCAAGAAAGTAGTATTGGCATTCAGCGGTGGCCTCGACACCTCCTACTGTGCGATGTACCTGTCTAAAGACCTGGGGTACGATGTAACGGCCGTCACGGTCAACACAGGCGGATTTAATGAAGACGACAGAAAGTTACTGGAAGAAAAAGCCAAAAAACTTGGGGTAGCCGCTTACGATTTTGTGGACGAAACGGAAAACTTCTACCAAAATGGCATTAAATACCTCCTCTTTGGTAATGTGCTCAAAAACAACACCTATCCCTTGTCTGTCAGTGCCGAACGGGTATTCCAGGCCGTGGCCATTGCCCATTATGCCAATAAAATAGGGGCATCAGCCATTGCCCACGGCAGTACGGGTGCGGGCAACGATCAGGTGCGCTTTGATCTTGTCTTTCAATCGCTGTGCCCGGGTGCCGAAATCATCACCCCCATCCGCGACCTCACGCTCTCCCGGGAAGAGGAAATAAACTATCTAAAAGAAAAGGGCGTTCAGGCCAATTGGGAAAAAGCCGCCTATTCGATCAATCAGGGCCTTTGGGGAACTTCCGTGGGGGGAAAAGAAACCCTTACCTCGCACCAGTACCTGCCCGAACAGGCCTTTCCAAGCCAATTGGAAAAACAAGGAACGGAGACGGTTTCCATCCAATTTGAAAAAGGTGAGCCGGTAGCCCTCAATGGCAAAGCGGATCATCCGGTTCGTGTCATTCAGTCACTCAACGCACTGGCCAAAACCTATGCCATCGGCCGCGATATTCACGTAGGTGACACGATCATCGGCATCAAAGGCCGCGTGGGTTTTGAAGCCCCTGCCCCCCTGATCCTGATCAAAGCCCACCATGCACTGGAGAAACACACCCTCAGCAAGCACCAGTTATTTATCAAAGACCAGACTTCTGCCTGGTACGGCAACCTGATGCATGAAGGTCAATACCTCGACCCGGCCATGCGTGACCTGGAAGCATTCTTACAAAACAGCCAGGAATTTGTGACCGGCACCGTGGAAGTGCAGTTGGCACCTTATCGTTTTCATATCATCGGCATTACCTCTGCCAATGACCTGATGCAATCTTCTTTTGGGCAATATGGCGAAATGAATAAAGGATGGACGGCACAGGATGCCCGTGGGTTTGCCAATATTTTTTCAAACCAGACCAAGTTGTATTACTCCCTGCATCATGACAAATTTTAGAGTAGGGATCATCGGAGCGGCAGGCTATACGGCGGGCGAACTGCTCCGCCTGTTGATCCATCACCCAAACGTACAGGTCGTATTGGCACAAAGTGAAAGCCAGGCAGGAAAAAAAGTTTCCGATGTTCATACCGATCTGACGGGTGAGCTGGAATTGGAATTTTCTGAAACCATAGACAGCACCGGCCTGGATGTCGTTTTTCTCTGCAAAGGCCATGGCGAGTCGGTTCGGATCCTGCAGGAGCATCCGGATCTGCTGGCATGCCGGGTCATCGACCTGAGCCAGGATTATCGCCTGGCTGGAAATCACGGATTTGTCTATGGCCTGCCGGAAATCAACCGGGCGGCCATCCAATCGGGCAGCCTCATTGCCAATCCGGGGTGCTTTGCCACGTCCATCCAGCTGGGCCTGTTGCCTGCCATTACCAATGGGTTTGTGAAAGGCGACATCCACGTATCGGGCATAACCGGCTCAACGGGTGCCGGACAGGGCTTTTCGCTGACCTCTCACTATAGCTGGCGCAATGACAATGCCTCAGTCTACAAGCCCTTTACCCATCAGCACCTGAGTGAAATAGGTGAAACGTTTGCCCGCTCGGGATTTGATTTTCAAATCAATTTTATTCCCTACCGGGGGGCATTCACGCGTGGCATTATCACCACCTCCTACTTTGATTCGGACGTACCGGAAAATGAGCTTTTGGAACAATATCAGGCTTTTTATGCGGATCATCCCTTTACCCACGTCACCGACAAAAATCCTGACCTGAAAATGGTGACCAATACCAATAAGGCATTGGTATACCCTAAAAAAACAGGCAGCAAGGTAATGGTCATTTCGCTGATTGATAACCTGCTAAAGGGTGCATCGGGCCAGGCTGTCCAAAACATGAACCTGATCCTCGGACTTGATGAGTCGACGGGGCTGAAACTAAAAGGAACGGCTTTTTAACCATGGAAACAAAAGACAAAAAAATCGCAATTCTGGGGGCAGGCAACCTCGGCATTGCCATTGCACAGGGGATCGTACAAAAAAACCTGTTGCCACCAGGTCAAATTACCTTGACACGCAGGCACACCGATCCGCTCGAAAAAATGAAAGCAGACGGATTTCAGGTCACTACCCTGAATACCGAGGCAGTCGCATCGGCGGATTTGGTATTTTTATGTGTACAACCCAAGCAACTGCCTGCCCTGATGGATGAAATAAGGGGTAGCCTGTCCGAACATCAGGTATTGGTGTCGGTCATTACCGGGGTATCACTTGAGCAGATCGCCGGATATGCAAAAATGAATATTGCCATCGTACGTGCCATGCCCAATACGGCCATTGCCATTGGCGAATCCATGACCTGCCTGGCTACCCGAGGAGGAGGTGACGCCCACCTTCCGTTTATAAAACAGGTTTTTAATGCCCTTGGCAAAACCCTCGTGATAGAGGAGCGCCTCATGCAGGCTGCTACCGTGCTGGGTGCCAGCGGCGTGGCATTTTTCATGCGCTACCTTCGGGCAGCGACACAAGGGGGCATCCAGATGGGGTTTCACCCCGAAGAAGCACAAATGATTGCCGTGCAGACAGCCAAAGGGGCTGCCACCCTGATCCTGGAACATGGCAGCCATCCCGAAGTGGAAATCGATAAAGTAACAACGCCACAAGGCTGTACCATCGAAGGACTCAATGAAATGGAACACCAGGGATTCAGCTCTGCCCTTATCAAAGGGCTGATGACCTCCTATCAAAAAATCAATACGATCAGCTAAGGGGGACACACCTCAGTGATCGGTAAAAATATGTACTTATGAAGCAATTTGACGTTTATCCCCGCTATGCCATCGACCTGGACCGAGGCGAAGGTTGTCTTGTGTATGACACGGCCGGACAATCCTATCTCGACCTTTATGGCGGCCATGCGGTCATCTCAATTGGCCACAGCCACCCGCATTATGTAAAACGGATTTCAGAGCAGTTAGCCAAAATTGGCTTTTACTCCAATTCAGTAAACCTCGCCATTCAGGATGAACTGGCTGCCAAACTGGGAGAAGCATGCGGTTTGCCCGATTACGACCTTTTTCTGTGCAACTCCGGTGCCGAAGCAAATGAAAATGCACTTAAACTGGCCTCGTTTCAAACAGGCAGAAAGAAATTCATTGTTTTCGAAAATGGATTTCACGGTCGTACATCTCTGGCTGTGGAAGCGACCGACAACAGCAAAATACAGGCCCCGGTCAATCATACCGGAAATATCATCCGGCTGCCCTTCAACGACCTGGAGGCGGTTAAAAAGGCCATGAGCAACGAAATAGCCGGGATCCTTGTCGAGGGGATTCAGGGAATTGGCGGCATCTGCCTTCCTTCAAATGAGTTTCTGATTGGCCTTCGTGACCTTTGCCAGCAATACGATGCCATGCTGATACTCGACGAAATCCAGTCGGGATACGGCCGAACCGGTGATTTCTTTTCCTTTGAGCCCGCCGGCATCCGGCCCGACATCATAACACTGGCCAAAGGCATGGGCAATGGCTTTCCTATCGGCGGTGTATTGATTGCGCCCCATATTTCGGCTTGGCCGGGTATGCTGGGCACTACATTTGGCGGTAATCCGCTGGCATGTGCGGCAGCATTAGCCGTCCTGGAAGTAATGAAAGAAGAAAACCTTCTGCAGCATACAAAAACAACAGGCACCTACCTGATCGATGAACTGGGGAAAATACCGGGGCTTGCCGATGTACGGGGAAGAGGCCTGATGATTGGTATAGACCTGCCTGGATCCGCCAAAGACCTGCGGGCAGCCTTATTGAATACGTACCAAATATTTACCGGGTC
>JAOUOM010000219.1 GCA_029880385.1 Cyclobacteriaceae bacterium
CATAATTTCCATACTCATTTGCGACTTTGCTGCCACCTACCCATGTCCAATTGATTCCGTCATATTTCCACAAATCATTTAGAAGTGAACCGCTAACGGAGAGGCTGGTTTCATCCAGGCCACTTCCTCCGAACACATAAAAATCCCCAGCGTTATCTTTCCAGCATACGGCATCAGTTCGTCCTCCCGGCATATTTGTTGGTGCTGCCACACCTTGGGTTCCATAAATTCCATTTTGATTAGACACATTGCTGCCACTTATCCATGTCCAGCTGGTTCCGTCGAATTTCCATAGATCGTTATAATTATCCGCAACTGGCAAACTTGGATTACTAAATATACCGCCGAAAAGCCAAAAAACACCTGATGCGTCAACCCAGCCTGCACTTCCTCTTCGTGCTCCCGGTACATTGGCAGCGTCGGCCACTCCCTGGGTGCCATATACACCGGCACTACTTATGGCATTGCTTCCGTTCACCCAGGTCCAGTTTGTCCCATCAAATTTCCACAAGTCATTCAAATATCCTTTGGTTCCGCTGGCATCTGCGCCATATCCCCCAAAAAGCCACAAAATGCCTGCGTTGTCAATCCACGTCATGGCACTCGCTCTAGCTCCGGGTACATTGGCGGCAGCTGCCACTCCCTGGACACCGTATACCCCTGCATTTTCAGCTATCCTTCCCCCGCTGACCCACGTCCACTGGGTTCCGTCATATTTCCATAAGTCATTTAGGTACGCCGGATATCCGGTAGTGCCGTCATCATAGCCATTACCACCGAACAGCCATAAGTTTCCCGACGAATCAATCCAGGAAACGGACATGTTCCGCGCTCCTGGTACATTGGCAGGATCGGCCACACCCCGTGTGCCATACGCACCCCTGCTACTTGGTGTTTTACTCCCGCTCACCCATGTCCAGTTGGAGCCGTCATATTTCCACAGGTCATTCATAACGAAATTCCTTTCACCACCGAAAAGCCAGAAATTTCCCGATGCATCCGTCCATGTCACCGATTGGTTTCTTCCTCCCGGATCATTTGCCGGATCGGCCACACCCAAGGTGCCATATACAGCCGAATTATGATGCAGGTTATTTCCACCTTCCCATGAAAACAACATTTGTGTTTGTGACCTGGCCGGAATAATCAGGCAGGCCATCATAAAAAATAAAAGACCTCTCATGGATTGGCCTTTTGGAAGTAGGGAAAAATACAAATTAAAAAAGTTTGCGAGTGTACCCATACAGATAAACGATTATGTAGTGTAATCAGCAATTTTACAAAGTTCATCTGATATTTAAAATACTGTAACCTACGCCTTTACGGGTTTTTGATAGGTTTGTCAAAAAAAATATATTTTCCATGTATAACAGGACATAAAGATAATATTGCAAACAAATGCAGTGACACGTTATGTATCGAAAGGAAGATATGAAAAGCCCGGGGTAGGAAGTAGCACGCGATGCCACCGGGTAGGATCGGGTAGCGGGCACAACTGCCTCTTTCCAGCCCCGGCAGCAGCGGCATCCTTTCCGTTGGGTTTTGGGGTGGCGGGTTGGCAGGAAAGATACAGCGGATGACGGGTAGCCCCGGTGCCGGAGAGCCAGAACCCGTCGCTGAAAAAAAAATCCCGTTCGATACAAACGGGATCTGGTTTAAAGGTTCCCTGGGTGACTAGAGGATGATGCCGAAACTCATGGCATTGAGTCGCGGGCCGTGACCGGCCGCAAACACGTCGTTGAGGTCGTAGGTGGCAAAAAAATCAGCCCCCTTCCATCCCATTTGGGCACGAAGGCCGTAACGGACGTTGGTCAGGTAGAAATTGCCCCGTACCTTGTCAAATTCAGGGTTTCCGTTTTGACTATAGGTAAATTTTGCATGACTGCTCATGCGATACCCGGCATACCCGCCGATACCCAGGCGAAAGCCGTCGTTTTGGTAACGACGCAGGTGATGAACCTTGCCCAGCGGGCCCACTTTCCTGCGGCTACCCGAAAAATCGAGCATGGGTACCAGGTTAAAGTTGACATAGGAAGCCGTCAATTTGCTTTTTTCCGGTTTCACATCGGCCGGGGCCGGCAAAAATTCGACGGACGAAGTCCCTTTGGCTACCCGGATCGAAGGATCTTCCATCTTCCAGTTGTACCAGTTGACGCCAAAGCCCCAGTCGAGAAACAAGGGACCGGTAATCGAGGTGTGGTTTCGGTTTTCGAGGCCGACATACCACGAACCCCATGGTTTAACGGAAAAGTCCTCGTTGCTTTCGTTGGGAAACCTTGTTCCGTCCAGCAGCCAGTTATTGGTGCCCAGCTCCACGTTGAAGTCATTGCTTGTCCTTCGGCCTGCTTTGCCCACGTCATGGTGGCGTACAAAATCCCTCATATCTTCCTTATCCCCAGTGTCAGACGGTACATCTTGTGCGTCGCCCTGCTCCCGGTAAAAAGCAAACGGGAAGCCAGCCAGGCGGATGGTAGCCGTCAGGTCACCATCCCGGTAAACAAGCAGGGAATCTGTTTGATATAAATCGGCATCCAGTTCGATGTAAAAGGTTTCCTCACCGGCAAGAGTTCGGTTCAGGTCGCGCACCAGCCGGTTCAGGTCAAAGTCTTCGAGCTCTTCCAGTCCGGATTTGTCCCTGACATAGATCACCACGCGGCTGTCATTGTCGAGCTCGATGGTAATGGTGTCATTTTCAATTCCCCCGGTAGGAACAGCCTGCAGGCCGGTCCATAATCCCAGCCACATCATGGTCATCAGTGTACGTTTCATTGTGTTTTCTTTTGAGTTTTTTCTTCGTTCGGTTAGTCCAGCTTCAGTGCATGGCTGATCAGGTCATCTTTGGCTTGTCGCAGGTCTGCCCACAATTCAGCCGGAGAAGTTTGCTGAGCCCGCACCAACAGCCGGGTAACTTTCTTTTTGGATGCGCCCGGACCAGGTTCTGTTGCACCCGCATAGTAATTTATTTTGACCAGGCCCGCCGGCGAACTCATTTTGGGCATGGCTGCTGAGGCCGGTTCATGTGGGGTGATGAGCCAGGATGAGTCCCATTCCCTACGGGTAAGCGCAAGTTCTTCATATACCGGCACGCGCGTTTCGGAACGGGTAGCCACAGGGGTTTTGGCGTACTGTAGACCGGTAACCATTTGTGTGGATGCTGTGGACGGCTTCTTCACTGGTATGGCCCAGTCAATGGGCACTTCTGGCCGGGGATAGTCCACCATCACATGGGCTGTGACCGGCTCATGGGTAGCCGACAGGTAGCGATGCGCCATCCATCCCATGCCCAGGGTGAGGAGCCCGATTGCCGCTACTTTTGGCCATGACGCTACGAATCTGCGGTTCGAAGGCAGCTGTTGTGCGATCTGTTCCCAAGCCTGGGACGAGGGCTTCATCTCAAAAGCATCTGTTTTGTCCCTGAATACCTTGTCGAATTTAGCTGTTTCCATGATTCACTTGTTGTGTCAGTTCTCTTTGATGTAAGGTTGCCAGGCGAGTCTGCAGTAATTTGCGCGCCCGGCAAAGCTGCGATTTGGAGGTACTTTCACTGATACCCAGCAATTCGCTGATTTCCTGATGATTATAGCCTTCGATGGCGTACAGGTTAAATACTGTACGGTAGCCCATAGGCAATTCACCGATCATTTGTACCAGTTCGTCGGATTCCATTTCCCGTAGCTCATCATATTCCGGTTCCAGGCCTACCGATTCAATGTCTACCTCAACATAGAGTGCTTTGTTTTTGCGGATGTACATCAGGCTTTCGTTGATCATAATGCGACGAATCCATCCTTCGAAACTGCCCTCGCCAAGGTACTGGTTCAATTTCCCAAAAACCTTTACCATACCGCCCACCATCACATGCTCTGCCTCGGCACGGTCGTGCACATAGCGAAAACACACGCCCAACATCCGCGGGGCCACACGCTCATACAAGGCTCGTTGTGCTTTTGGGTCTCCCCTGCGGCATCCGTCCAGCAGGTCTGTTACGGTCATTGATTTATGGATCGATAGCATTTGCTTCGTTTCTTAGGGGAGATGCGAGCACCACATCAAAGGTTGCACGGTTCAGGTTTTTATTTTGTGTAAAAATCATTTGTATGATTCCACGTAAAATCTTGGGTCAGTGTTCGCCCAACACCTAACTTGCATCAAAATCGTTAACACAACTGATAACGTGCCCAAACGATCAGATAAACAACCATGAATACCATCGTAATCGAAAATGAACTGGTGGTTTGCGAACTGGATTCCACCCACCAGATACTCAAACATCGCTGGAAAAAGAACCCCACCAGTGAGGAATTCCGAAACCAATTGATGGGCCTCCAGCAGGAATATGTTCGACTCAAACCCGCTCATCCCCAACTAAAATGGCTGGCAGACACCAAACTTCTCGGTGAAATCACCTACGAAGACGAAAAGTGGCTGGAAAACATCTGGGAACACCTGTTATTTGAAGAAGCCGGTGTTCGGGTACATGCCGTCATTCTGAGCGATGATATTTTTCCGGATTATTCCATGGAAAAATTCAAAATACAATCCGATAAAAAATACGCAAAAAAGGGGGCCTCAATCGGGGTATTCCTCGATGAGGAAAGTGCCTATGAGTGGCTCATAAAAAACGGTCAGTGATTTTGAAAGGCATACGTTGACGGGTGTGACCGACCAGGTGTGGCCGACCTTCCCACGCTGCACGGGCCTGTGTTGTTTATTTCTTCTATTGTAAATACCCTCATCGTACACTTCCACGATACAAGGACTGGTCAGTCATCAACTATTCCCCCAAAATCCGCAGCCTTGCGCCTGCTCACAGGATGGGTTCCTTTACCTGACCGACATTATTCGATTGAATATCACCTGCAAACCCGGTCTTATCCGAAAGTCCGGTTATTTTAGCCAATGAATTAAACGCTTATTTTTTTGCGCTTTGCTGAAGTCATATTGCCCCTTCCACTCCCGGGAGTATTCACCTATGTCCTTCCAAAGGGTGCTCCGGAAAACCCCATAGGCTTTCGCGCGATCGTGCCTTTTGGACAAAGGAAAATTTATACCGGCATTATCCGGGCTGTGAAGGTTAGCCAACCGGTA
>JAOUOM010000220.1 GCA_029880385.1 Cyclobacteriaceae bacterium
GAACTGGACGGTGCCACCATGCTTGATTTTGGGATAGAGAAAGAAGAATACAAAGTAGGGGAAAAAATTGCCCTTTCCATCCCCTCAACCCCCGGCAACCGGATACTGGTAAGCCTCGAATCGGGCAGTGAAGTATTGCAGACATTCTGGGTAGAAGCCGAAAAGGAAAATACAGCCATCTCATTTGAAGCAACCAGTGAAATGTCGCCAAATGTCTATGCACACCTGACCATGGTACAGCCACACGGACAGTCATCCAACGACCTGCCCATCCGATTGTATGGGGTTCAGTCCATCAAGGTAGTGGATCCCTCCACCGAACTAAAACCAGTTATTGGGATGCCAAAAGAACTACAACCCGAACAACGGTATACTATCGAAATAAGTGAGGCAAACAAAAAAGCGATGGCGTACACCCTGGCGGTCGTGGATGAAGGACTCCTGGATATTACCAATTTTGAAACACCCTCCCCCTGGTCTGCCTTCTTTGCGCGCGAAGCCCTCGGTATCAAGACATGGGACGTGTATGATGATGTGATGGGTGCTTTTTCAGGAAAAATGGAACCCCTGCTGGCCATTGGTGGTGATGGTGAAATCGGTGAAAAAGAAGAAAAAGAAGCCAACCGGTTCAAACCCGTCGTGCACTACCTGGGACCCTTTTACTTATCAGCAGGCAAAACAGCCAAACACATCCTCACCATGCCACAATACATTGGCAGTGTGAAAACCATGGTGGTTGCCGCCGGAAACGGAGCCTATGGAAAAGCCGATCAGCAAACACCGGTAAAACAACCCCTCATGGTAATGGCTACCCTGCCGCGTGTGGCCGGGCCGGGCGAATCAATGAAATTGCCGGTGAACGTGTTTGTGCTCGACAAAAAAATCAAAAACATCAGCCTGAAAGTCGAATCAAAAGGAACCCTTGTGTTGCAAGGCAGCCCGACCATGACTCTTACCTTCAACGGTGAAGGCGACCAGGTAGCCTATTTTGACCTGAAGGCAAAAGAAGCCCTGGGCATGGGCAAAGTCACGGTAACGGCTACATCCGGACAGCTTTCTGCCACGTATGATGTGGAAATGAACGTGATACCCAGAAACCCCCAGGTCACCAAACTACAGGACAAAATAATTGCTGAAGGATCGCAATGGGAAACCCGCTACCAGCCTACCGGGATTCTTGGGAAAAACAAAGCATTTGTCGAATTCAGCTCCCTGCCTCCCCTCAATATCGAGCAACGACTGGGCTATCTGATCCAATACCCACACGGCTGCATTGAACAAACTACCTCTGCTGTCTTTGCCCAGCTTTTCATCAACAAACTAATGAAACTGGACAGTGACCGGGAGTCAGAAATCCAGCAAAATGTAGCGGCCGCAATCAAGCGACTGAAATCTTTCCAGCTACCGTCCGGCGGGTTCTCTTACTGGCCTGGCAACGATTACCCCAATCTTTGGGGCACCAACTATGCCGGTCATTTCCTCATTGAAGCCAAAGCCTCCGGCTATGACGTGCCCGAAAGTCTGCTGTCGTCGTGGATTGGATTTCAAACCCAAAAGGCCGAATCATGGAACGTCCAGAATAGCGACCAGGACAATGACCTTACACAGGCCTACCGGTTATATACATTGGCCAAAGTGGGCAATCCGGCCCTTGGTGCCATGAACCGCATGAAGGAACGACCCAACCTGAAAAGGGAAGCAAGCTGGCGACTTGCCCTCGCCTACGCCATTGCTGGCTATGATACACAGGCAAGGGAACTCATCGAAGGTTTGGTGACCGAACCCGATGCAGCAAACATCCACTATCGAAGTACGTTTGGCTCCCAGACACGCGATCAGGCCATGATCCTCGAAACCCTGCTGACATTAGACCAAAAAGAAAAAGCCTTTGGTATTTTAATGAAAATTGCGGGTGAGATGGGCGAGAAAGACCGTTGGATGAGTACCCAGACAACTGCATATTGCTTCATAGCCATTGCCAAATACACCGACAAATTCAAGGTGGACGAAGAAACCAATATTGCCCTGGATTTCGGGGGAAAAACCTCTTCGCTAAAGGGAAATGATTTTGTGTACCAGGCTTCCCTTCCGGATCCGGACAAACCGGTCAGTATCAAAATTTCAAATAAAGGAAACGCCCCCGTGTTTGCACGACTGATCCAGACCGGGATACCGATAGAAGGAACCGGGCAATCAGAAGCAGAAAACATCCGTTTCGAAATCAGTTATTATGACAAAGATGGCAGCAGCCTGGACATCAGCCGATTGCCCCAGGGTACAAATTTTACGGCCAAGGTCACTGTGAGCAATCCCGGACTGAAAGGCCCCTACACCGAACTGGCCCTGACCCAGATATTTCCTTCGGGATGGGAAATCATCAATACACGGCTCGACGGATCCGATCAGGTAATGGAAGCAAGTGTGGCTAAATACATGGATATCCGGGATGACCGGGTGATGCATTATTTTGACCTGGCTCCCAACAAACAGGCCTCCTTTACCGTCATGCTCAACGCTGCCTACCAGGGTTCCTATTTCCTGCCGACTGTATCGGTAGAGGCCATGTACGACAACACCATTTATGCCCGAAAGGCTGGGAAATGGGTACAGGTAGTAGCTGAATAGCATGAAGGGCACTAACCTGATTTTCTGGCCTGAAAAAATGGCCTTCTGGAAAGTAACCGGGACAATCCTGGTTACTTTCTTCCTTTTTATCCTGTTGTTGCCATTGCCCCGCCCGTTGTTCCGGGTGCCCTATTCCACTACCTTGCGGGCAGCTGATGGCACACTGCTAAGTGCCTCCATTGCAGGTGACGAGCAATGGCGCTTCCCTGCTTCAGATTCCATCCCCGCACGATTTGTTCAATGCCTCCTCCTCTACGAAGACGAGTACTTTCATTACCACCCGGGCATCAACCCTGTTTCATTAATCCGGGCAACCCTTCAGAACATACGGAAAGGAAGGATCGTAAGTGGCGGCAGTACGCTCACGATGCAAACCATCCGGCTGGCATTTGGCAACCAGTCGCGGACATTTTTTCACAAAAGCTGGGAAACATTGCTGGCACTCAAACTCGACCTGACACATAGCAAAGATGAAATCCTGTCACTTTATGCCGCACATGCCCCATTTGGAAGCAACATCGTAGGACTCAATGCCGCCGCCTGGAGATATTACGGTCGTCCCCCCGAGCAGTTGTCGTGGGCCGAAACAGCCGCACTCGCCATTTTGCCTAACCATCCGGCTGCCGTATACCCGGGAAAAAACGAAACTACCTATAGGGAAAAAAGAGATCGGCTATTGGAAAAACTCCATCAACGCGGAATACTGGACAAGCAGGAAACATACCTCGCGCGCCAGGAACCCCTGCCGGGTGAAATCAAACCCCTGCCCAACGAAGCCTATCACCTGCTCCATCGGGCTATGTCCGAAGGGCATTCCGGAAAAAACATCATCTCCACCCTTGATGCTTCCCTGCAAGCCAGAGCCAGGGAAAAAATAAACCGCTATAGCCAAAAGCTAAAAGCCAATTACATCCATAATGCGGCTGCATTGATCATCGAAATTGAAACCGGAAATGCGCTGGTATATGTGGGCAATACAGACCAGTCAGGCAACCATGGACAACATGTCGACATTGTAAATGCCCCACGAAGCCCGGGCAGTTTACTGAAACCGATCCTGTATAGTGCAGCCCTCGACGAAGGACTGATCCTGCCCGGCGAACTACTTCCGGATATCCCGATGTTTTACCAGGGTTTTGCTCCGCAAAATTTCGACAAAAAATTCAGGGGGGCCATTCCCGCCAACGAAGCCCTGGTGAGTAGCCTCAATGTCCCCTTTGTCTACCTGTTACGTGAATATGGTATTGAAAAATTTCATCAGAAATTAAAAGACATGGGCATGCAGTCCCTGCAAATGCCGGCTGCCCATTATGGCTTATCGCTCATCCTGGGTGGTACGGAATCTTCCTTGTGGGAAATGACCGCCTTGTATGCGGGCATGGCCCGGTCCTATTTCCGGTATCCCCAAAGGCCCTACCGACACGGATATTCCCCAACCGACTACCACCCCAATGCCTATCTTCACCTACCAGCTGAAAACGAAATTCTTGACGAATACGGCCCATTGCATGCTGCATCCATTGGTTTTGCCTTTCGGGCCATGCAACAATTACGACGACCAAATGAATCCGGTGACTGGCAGCTATTTGGCTCTTCCCGCCCCCTGGCATGGAAGACCGGAACCAGCTTTGGATTCCGTGATGCCTGGGCCATCGGTATAAACAATCGCTACGTCGTAGGTGTATGGGCTGGTAATGCCGATGGAGAAGGTCGGCCCGGACTAACCGGTATTTTATCTGCATCTCCACTGATGTTTGACCTGTTTGACCTAGTCCCTGGCGATGCGCGCTTTGACATGACCTATGGTGGTGAAATTTCCATTTGCCCAAAAAGTGGAATGGTTGCCACACCGCATTGTGAAAACCCCCAACCAATGAATGTTCCCGACTACATGACCGAAGGGCGACTGTGTCATTTCCACCAACCTCTTTTCCTTACAGCAGATAGCCTGCACCAGGCCACGAGTGCATGTCATGACGTCAATCAGTTGGTTTCAAAATCGTGGTTTATCCTGCCGCCGGTTCAGGCTTGGTACTACAAGCCCTACCATGCCGACTATAAAGTACCGCCCCCTTTTATGGCCGGCTGTACCCCGCAAAACGACCGGCGTGCCATGGAGTTAATCTATCCGCGGCAATTCACCAAAGTATTCATTCCCATCGAACAGGATGGAACCCCCGGAAGGGCAATTTTTGAGGCGGCCCACCAGTCGCCGAAGGCCATCATTTACTGGCACCTGGATGAACAATACATTGGACAGACGGAACGTGTGCATCAAATGGGCATACAGGCTGGTCAGGGGCCACACACCCTCACCCTGATCGATGAAAAAGGAAATGAATTGATTCAGCGCTTTGAAGTACTAAACGACAGGTAAAGGTTTTTCTACTTCATTCAAATTTTCCAAAAATCCAGTTTCCACTCATGTTTTCTTCATCGGAAGTCAGAAAAGTCTCG
>JAOUOM010000221.1 GCA_029880385.1 Cyclobacteriaceae bacterium
GACCATCATCGGCAGTCGGAAGGCAATGCCACCTCCGGATTCAGGCTGACGGCCGTATGGTAATGAGCACAAGCCTCGGCATGGTTGCCCAATTGCTGCAGGCACCTGGCAGCCAAAACATGATTTTCGGCTCTACCCGGCCATACCTGCACATTCCATTTGTTCACCTTCAATGCCCGCACCGGATCCTCCATTT
Source organism: Cyclobacteriaceae bacterium (assembly GCA_029880385.1). GTDB lineage: Bacteria > Bacteroidota > Bacteroidia > Cytophagales > Cyclobacteriaceae > JAOUOM01. The sequence goes on from JAOUOM010000221.1 coordinate 197, forward strand.
GCAGGTAAATATCAGCCAATCCATAATACAACCGGAAATGCACCTCACTGAGCATATCTCCGCGGATCATGACCGCATAGGCTTTGCCATAAACTGATTCATAATATTCTTTGGCTGCTTCATTGGCCCTTTCAAAATACATCCGGGCAGTAGCCAGATCATGGAGCTGGTCACGATGGATTTCGGCCAGCTCCACATAGGTCGAAATATTCCTGTAGCCTAAAACCAGTAGTTGGGAAAACAGGTAAACGGATTTCTCCGGCTCCCTGGTCATTTTATAGGATAGTGCCATGTTTTCCTTAATCTTCAAAGCCTGAATAGTCGTATGGTTTTCGATCAGTTCATAATAATAGATGGCCGTATGGTAATCTCCATGGCTAAAATAAAACTGGCTTTTATCGACAATATCGTCAATCAGACCGGATTTAAATCCGGCTATGTCACGCTCTCGCTCATGAAACAGCCCCAGGCTGTTCAGCAACCGTAATGTCTTGTCAAGATCCCCCTGCTTCTGCGCCTCCAGCGCCTCCATAAATAAGGCCCTACGGCCATCGAGCCGTTCCTGAAGCCTTTTCTCATTTACATACTGTTTGACTCCAATAAACGTAAGTACCATCACAGCCACTACCAGCGTAAAACCAAAAGCATAGGCAGTAGCAATCCAGTTTTCTCTGTGGTCGACCTGGCGTCGGGTGTAGACGGGCTGGTACATGGGCCGGTCGTACCGGGGAGGATTATAGGAAGGGGGTACGGTTGGCTGTTTACCGAACTGCGACATAATATCGTACCTTGCTTTTTCATAGGGGTTGCTCAACACCTGATACGCCTGGTTAATTTCCTTAAACCGCTCCTCCATCAGCGGATCCCCCTGGTTTTTGTCGGGATGATACCGGAGGGCCATTTTTTTAAATGCCGACTTTATCTGAGCGGCTGTGGCCGTTTCACTTACGCCTAATATGTCATAATATGTCGCCATACACAGGATGTAACACCCTTTCGGTCCAATCTATTACCATCTATCAGTACAGTAGTTTTTGAGTCAGATAAAATCCGCCAGCCACACCGGCTATACCTCCCAGCAGGCTCATCAGGCTATACAAAAATGCAACCTGACCGTGTCCTTCCTGCCAGAGCCGCAGGTTTTCGTATGAAAAGGTGGAAAATGTGGTAAAGCCACCACAAAATCCGGTTACCAGGAGCAAACGCCAATAATGGTTTCCCTGGTACGTAATGGCCATCAATACCCCGATAAGCATTGATCCTGATAAATTTATAAACAAGGTAGGCCATGGCAAAGGCCAGTTTTGATGAATCAGGGCAATATTGAGCAAATAGCGGCCCACACTGCCTACAAAACCACCGATACCTACCCAAATAACATCCTTGATCATAGCACTTTTCTCGGGTGGGAAGATAAGAAATCTGTTGCAAATGCCATCAATTCGGGGAAAAAGGAAATAAATTCCTCCTTATATGGCTCATAATCCCGGGCAAGTGAAGCCGCTGCATTTTCCATACCCGATTCAAATTTGGTTCGTCGTGCCATACCGGAAAGTGCCTTATCAATCCCGGTCAAAAACTGATAGTTGTACAGCCAGTTGTCACGAGCCATATAGCCCAATACAAACCGTGCCTTTTCGGGCATCAACAGCCGATTTTCCCTCGCCATGTGATAAAAATCCAGCGTAAAATCCATCAGGCCGGACGTTGCATAGCGGGGCCAGAGGGATGCCAGGAAATGATCATAAAACACATCAACAATGACCGGGGCATAATGGCCAAAAACTGGCCGAAGCCTTTTTTTGCTCTCCAGCACTATTTCGTGGTGATCCGTAAATTCATCAATTTCACGATGCAGCAAAATACCCGTTTCGATTTCAAGGGGAAATTTTTCCGAATCCCTGCCTTTCACAAAATCACCCAGAAAATTTCCGATTTTCACGCCGGAAGACTCTCCCGAAAGGTATATGTGAGCAAGAAAATTCATTTTTCAGCAGATTTCTGTATATGTTTTTATTTGCAGGTAGATTTTGTTTTGTAATTTACGACTCGTTGAATCACAAAATAATCGATTAAAACCTTATGTCACGAACCCATTTGAATATTTTGGTTCAACTAGCTAAAATAGACGGAGTGGTTGTTCAGGATGAAATAGACCTGATCAAACAAATAGGGGAAGCCAATGGGATGACTTCTGAGGAAATTTCCCAGAGCTTTAATGACCCGCATTTAATTGAAAATCTGGATACCCTTTCAGATGATGAAAAATATGAATACATCTATAACATCGTCCAACTGATGAAAATAGATGGTCGGTTGTACAAAGAAGAAATTAAATTTTGTGCGAAAATCACCAGTAAACTTGGGTATGGCGAAGAGGTGCTCATGGAGTTGATGCTGAAAATATACAGCGACCAGGACCTCACCACCGACAAACAAACCTTAAAGTCAACCATTCAAAAATACCTGAAGCACTAGTGCTAAATGAACGCCGAAGAGCACTTTTCCTTGCTTCAGACCCTACTCCGGATTGAAAGGGAAGAAGACCGCAGCCAATATGAGAAAAAAATCCGTAACCGCTCGCTGGAAGACCGGCGAAGGGATGGAGTATGCTGGTACCCGGTATCGGTCAGAAAATCATACCTGGGCATTGGTGAAAAATGGACAATCGAACTGGAGCGAACCGGTGGTATGGGGCAGCGCCACCTTTTTCAATCGGGTACCTCTGCCAGTTTGTTTTTGCAACGCGACAAAAACCCGATTTCATCCACTGGCATCATCAGCCGCATCAATGAAGACCGCCTCACCATCGTACTCAACCGCGATGATCCCCCTGACTGGCTTGATGATGGCAAACTGGGCATAGACTTACTCTTTGACGAGTCTACCTATGATGAAATGGATCGTACACTTGGCCGCCTGAAACATATAAAGGAAGGCCGCACGAATGATTTTATCAATATTTTTCATGGGGAGAAAGCCCCTTCCTTTGCCCCTGTGCATGACGTGCGTTTCCCCTATCTCAACGACAGCCAAAATGAAGCACTAAACCTCATCCGATCGGCCCGTGACCTTGCACTGGTACATGGCCCTCCCGGTACGGGTAAAACAACCACACTGGTACAGGCCATTATAGAAACAGTCTCCATCGAAAAACAAGTGTTGATCTGTGCCCCCAGTAATGCCGCCGTAGACCTCCTGGTTGAAAAACTACACAACCAAAATATTTCGGTCGTACGGTTAGGGCACCCCGCACGTGTCACCGAAGAGGTAGTTTCCCATACCCTGGATGCACAGCTGGCAACCCACCACGATGCTCATTACCTGAAGGAAATCCGAAAAAAATCAGAGGAAATGAAGCGGCTGGGCCTCAAATACAAACGCAAATTTGGCAGGGAGGAAGCATTCCAGCGAAAAATGCTCCTGGCCGAGTCAAAAAAATTAAAGGAAGAAGCCCTCCATCTGGAAGACTATATGATCCGGGATGTGCTCGACCATGCCGCTGTAATCGCCTGCACCCTGATCGGGGCCAATAGCCAATACCTGCACCACCGGACATTCAAGACCGTATTTATCGATGAATCGTCCCAGGCTATGGAACCCGCCGCATGGGTGCCCATTATGCGGGCCGGGAGGGTCATAATGGCTGGGGATCACCTGCAATTGCCGCCAACCGTCAAAAGTGCCGAAGCTGCCAAAAACGGACTGGCAGATACTCTTTTTGAACATAGTATCCGTAATTTTTCAGTTGCCCGCATGCTCAACGTTCAATACCGGATGCATCCGGACATTATGGCATTTTCGAATGATGTATTTTATACTAACCAATTACAATGCAGCGAGCAGATACTCCGTCGACAGCCTTTGTTTACGGAAGCCGTGGAGTTTATAGATACGGCCGGTTGTGGCTTTGCCGAAGAACTAAACCCCGAAACATTGAGCACCTTCAATAAAGAGGAAGCCCGTTTTGTGCTCGATCATTTGAACCAGCTGGCAGAACATACAGCCGACATTAAAAAAATGTCAATCGGGATCATCGCCCCCTACAAAGCGCAGGTAGAGCAGTTACGCCTGCAATTTTCGCATGTATTTCCGGACAGTGATTCCTTCGAAAACCTGACCATCAATACCGTTGATGCCTTTCAGGGACAGGAACGGGATATCCTCTATATCAGCCTCACACGAAGCAATGACCGGGGTATTGTCGGTTTTTTGGCCGATCAGCGAAGGATGAATGTGGCCATGACCCGTGCCCGCCACAAGCTGGTGATGGTGGGTGATTCGGCTACCCTGTGTGCTGAGCCGTTTTTTGATATGTTGATACGTTTTTTTCAGGACAAAGGCCATTACCACAGTGCCTTTGAGTATATTTATCGATAACCCGATGATTTGACCCTAATAACTCCCTCCCATGAAACCACTTGCGATGATGTTGATGCTTTTTTTCCAGGTATTTTCCGCCACAGCAAATGATGAGGCTGCCATTCGCGCCATTCTTGCCCGCCAACAATCCTGCTGGAATGCCGGCGACCTGGAGTGTTTTATGGAAGGTTATTGGAAATCCGCTCACCTTACATTTATCGGGAGCAAAGGCATCACCTATGGTTGGGCCGAGACACTTCTTTCGTATAAAAAAAATTACCCCAATCCAACCGCAATGGGTGAATTGAAATTTGACATAAAATTAATTCGTCCGTTAGGTGAGGAATACATGTATGTAGTGGGCCAATGGCAACTCACCCGGACCGATGATTCACCCGGCGGGCATTTTTCATTGGTTTGGCAAAAAATTGAAGGTGAGTGGGTGATCATTTCTGACCACTCAAGCTGACTTATCCTTCAAATCCACATCGGCGTACAGCTCCTCGCCCTCCTGTC
>JAOUOM010000222.1 GCA_029880385.1 Cyclobacteriaceae bacterium
TGGAAAACAAAATCCAACTACGCAAAAACCAAGTACAATTAGCAAACTTATTATTTATTAACTAAAATAATTTTTAAAAATGAAAGCCCTTAAAAACATACTATTTCTCGCACTTATCGTCATGATAGTAATGCCGGTAATGGCCCAAAAGGTCAAAGACAAAGATTTTAAGACCAAATTAAAGCTGGCAAAAAAGGAAGCAAAAAGCTATGAAGATGAAGGTTGGTACGTAGCCCCCGGTGATCTTCCGCTTGAAAAGCAACTTGAAAACACCTATGTAAAGCAATTGGAAGAAGACGACTATGGCTATCCCAAATACATCGTTAGCTCTGGCAACTCGGTGGCAGGTACCCAGTCGGCAGCCAAACTGCAGGCAACCGAGCTGGCCAAATTGGAAATTGCGAACCAATTGTCGTCCCAGATTGCAGCGACCATCGATAATCAGGTGGCTAACAACCAGATAAACAGTGAGGAAGCTGCCACACTTCAAAAAACAGTTGCGGCCTCAAAAAGTATCATCGCAACACGCATGGGACGTGTGATTGGGATGGTGGAGATGTACCGCAAAAATGAAAAAACCAAGAATATTGAATGTGCCGTCCGTATCGGGTATAGTGTAGAGATGGCCAAGCAAATGGCTCTTGCTGTAATGAAAGAGCAATTGCAGGATGAAGCCAACATTGCTTCGGATAAATTGGAAAAGCTTCTTGATTTCTGATCATAGGTATAGTCATAAAAAAAGGCCGGCTCCAGGGAGCCGGCCTTTTTTTATGTGATTTTGTTGCCTGACCGGATGCGAACCCGTTAATCGCCCCAGCACGACAAACCGCCCATTTAGAAATTTACCTTCATGCCTACATTGAAAGCCCTGGGCATGCCCGGCCTGAGCCCGGATGGCCTTCTGGCTACGGCATAGTGGTTATTCAGTATGTTGTTTACTGACAGGTTAAACGACATGTTCCGTACCAAAAAGAAATTGCTACTAATATCCAGTAACAGGATTCCTTTTACCAGTTCATGGGATGGAATAGAACCCTGTCCGGGAGCCGTGCGAACCGCACTCTGATATTTGGTGTTTAGAAGCAGGTTGGCCCGCTTATGCTGGATGCCTGTGCTCATAAAAAACTGATGCGTGGCAACATAGGGCATTTTATCTCCTTTTAGGACAGACTCCCATTGTTCCAGGTCGGAATCAAATGATTTGGTAAAAAATGCATCGGTCAGGGTATAGGACAGGGTAACCGGCAATGAAAAATTTCGTTCATTGCCACCTATCAGATCCATTCCTGCCTGCAATTCCATCCCTTGGGTGACAGCTGTTCCGGCATTGAATACATCCCCTGTCCCGATTCCGCCTGCTGCTGCGACATCACGGCCCAGCATGTGCTGGTAGTCGTTATAAAAAAGGACGATGGTGCCTTCAATCCGACTGTTGTATTTCCGGATACCCAATTCGTAATTAATGCTGCTCTCGGGCTCTGTATCTGCTTTGCTTCCGGGAGGTGCAAAACCCCGATGGATACCCCCAAAGGTTTTTAGCCGGTTGTTAATGGCATAGTTGACGCCAATGCCAGGCAGCCACACGGCCACCTGATTTTCACGCGTAACCAGATTCGCACCTGTCCGTTCCACATCATTTTTGCCAAAATCCTCCTGGGAAAGGACCATATTTTCGTAGCGTATTCCAGGCGTAAACGACAGGTTGTCCATGGAAAGCTTATAGAAAGCATAACCGGCAAATGACCGGGCCTGGTTGATTTTATTGTCCTGTGAACCAGCCGTACCTGCTGAGACAAGCTTCATCACACGGTTGTTCATGGCATAGCCATCTTCCCACTGAAAGCGGTTTTCCTGATCCTCATGCAGCCTGCCACTTATGTGCAAGTCGTGGCTCCATTTGCCAGTTTCAAATTCAATGTCAACCACCGTCTGTACCCCTTGTGAATAATAGCTGCGGTTATTGGCCCGGACTTTTAGATTGGTCGTGTCGGAAAAACTTTCACCTTTCAATACCGCATATTCCCAGTCATAAAGCAGCGGATCCCCCAGTATGCCGTCAATGCCTGACCTTCCACCTGTTACAGCCTGTAGCTTGTACCAGTTGCGCTGAAAATCATTTCGATAGACGGTCGTCAGTACATTGAACCATCCGGGTATTTCGACAAAGTGCTGGGCAGATAATCGTCGTTGATTGGCGAGCATGTGGTCGGCTTGGGAAGCAGCGTAGCGTTGAAATGGATTTGCCATGAAATCCGTTTCACTCAGACCCACGTAGGTTTCATTGGCATCCTCGGTTGTTTGCCCTGCCGTCATGCTCAAAGACTGATAAATCAGGGTTTCCGGTTTTGTATTTACACTGAGCTTAAGCTGGTAGTCTTTTTTGTCAAATCCGGTAGACTGGCCTCCGGGCAATGTTTTGAATCCATCGGCACCATATTGAAAGGTTTCAACCAAAAAACCCACACGGTCGTATCGGTCACCGGCATAGGCATGCAGGTTTCGGTATCCATAGCTTCCGCCGGTCAGTTGTATTTTTGATGAGAGCTGGCCGGGTATGGGTGTGGACATGAAATTGATTGCGCCGCCTGTGGTAAATGGTCCGAAACGAACCTGACTTGATCCTTTTAATACTTCGATACTACTCATTCGGCCCATAGTAGGAAAATAGTAAGCGGAAGGGGACGCATAGGGGGCGGGTGCGGCCAATATCCCGTCCTCCATGAGGGTTATCCGCGCACTTCGTTCCAGTCCTGAGCCCCGCATGCCAATGTTTGGCCGCAGGCCAAAACCATCTTCTTCCTGGATGTTGACGCCAGGCACCATTTTCAGTACATCATTGACGTTTGTGTAGTTGTAATTTTTCAGGTCTTTTTTCGAAATGTAGGACACCGAGCCGGGTATGTCGTTGATCCCTAACCGTCCCAGCGAAAGGCTTTGTGTCTCGACGATCAGTTGGGGGAGGTCTGTTACACTTTCTTTCAGTTGTACGACGCGTGTGGCAGTTGCACGAATGTCTATATCCTCTTTATAGGTCGTATATCCTTCGCCACTCACTACGAGGGTATAGGTAGCAGGGGGAATACCTGCAAGGTTGAAGTTGCCTTTGCCGTCTGTCAGCGTACCAAAGGTTGTGTTTTGTAAAAATACCCGCATACCAGGTATGCCAATCGCATCCGAAATTTCCTGTACACTACCTGTCAGATTATAGGTTTGTGACCAGGAAATGTAACTGACTATCAGAAGGATAATCGATAAAATTGATTTATTCATTGCTCAATTATTTTTTCTATTCTTATTTAGACTAATTCTAAATAAGGCAAATTTGAACAATTTTATGGAACTACCAAATATTTCGCGTGTCTAATTTCAAATTTTCCAGGCCAGCGGGTATAAGGTATAGGCTGGTACCCGTCACGGCTAGTCATGGAGTTATGCGGAAATGGCACCTTGGTAGGGCCTGTCTGCTTATCGGTACCGTTTGCCGCCTTTGATCACCAGGACTACCTTTTTCAGGGCTTCGATGTTTTCAAGCGGATCCCCTTCCACGGCAATGATGTCGGCCAAATACCCGTTTTCGATTTTCCCCAGTTCGTCGAACCCCAGAAAGGTGGCATTTACGGATGTGACAGATCGCAGCACTGCGAGGGCAGGTAGTCCATAGGCAACCATCAGTTCCGGTTCCCGCGCATTTTCGCCATGTGGAAATACCCCCACATCACCACCGGCCAGCAGGGTGACACCCGCTTCCATTGCATTCCGGAACATTTGGCGTTTTTGAAGGATTTCAGCCGGTTCGGTCTCCACCCCTTTTTTCCACCCACGGTATTGCGTAATGGCATCCGTTGCTGCCAGGGTAGGGCAAAAGGCCACACCCCGGGCTTTCATAAGCCTGAATACGTCAGGAGTGCCTTCCGATCCATGTTCGATACTCGACACGCCGGCCAGAGTAGCCCGGCGCATGCCTTCGGTAGTGCTGGCATGTGCCACCACCTTTCGTCCGCTACTTGCGGCTGTTTGTACGATCAGGGTTAGCTCCTCTGTCGAAAAAGTAGGCATTGCCTCCCCGTTTATTCCCCATCGGTAGTCAGCATATACCTTGATAACATCCGCACCCTTGCCTATCTGGTCGCGTACCACCTTCACCAGATCCTGTCCATCGGCTGCTTCGGCACCTAGCGGCACATCAAATTCCGGGGCATAGCCCTTTGGTCCATAGCTACCCGTAGCTACAATGGCCCGTCCAGCCACGAGCATCCGTGGCCCGTTTATGATCCCCATTTCAATGCTTTGCCTGATCGCTACATCGGCATAGCCAGCCCCTTCCGATCCCAGGTCGCGGAGTGAGGTGTAGCCTGCCAGCAACGTTCGCCTGGCCATTTCGGCTCCCCGTATGGCCCGGAGGCTCTGCGCTTCTTTCAGCACCTGGTCGTTCCAGGGCATTTCGTTGTACGGGTACAGCAACAAATGACCGTGGGCCTCAATCATGCCCGGCATGAGTGTGGCATTGCCCAGGTCGATTACCGAGTCGATGGTTACTGCAGGCAGCCGGCCTGTGGGCCCGGCATACGTAATCCGCTCGCCCTCGATGATGACCGTCCAGTTTTTGTGCATTTCCTCACCATCAAACAGCCGGGCACTCGTCAGTAAAATGGATTGCGCGCATAGTCCCAGTACGAGACCTGTGCCCACGGCAAACAGAAAGGCTCTTTTCATAATATACGGGTCAATTTTTGCTTCCAAGGTAGCCATTCTTATCCTGAAGGGAAAGCAAATCCGATCCATTTCCACCCGACATGTAGGCAGGCAGCGGCCGGGACAGGCCTTTTAGCAACGGGGCTACCCGTGCTCCGCTGTATCTTTCCATCCTGCCCACTCCCTCATCGCTCAATGGAAAGGATGCCGCTCCGCCCGGGGCTGGGGAGGGGGAAGATGGGCCTTTTATCACCTCGCCAACTACCTGGATTTATTTACAAACAGCTTTGGGACGGTTTTGGTAGCCACTGGTGACATATTGGCGGCAGTTGAGTGATATCCCAATGCGTACGCAAACGTACGGCAGCTGGCCGGATA
>JAOUOM010000223.1 GCA_029880385.1 Cyclobacteriaceae bacterium
CACTTGTATGTATACACCGGCTGCATCAATTCCTTTGAGTGGGCTGCTACCCGTCCACAGCAGTGGCAACCAAATACCATCGGGCGCTACCGCAACTCCGACCCCGTTCTCGTCAACTACCTGGTACGCCTTGGCGTGGAAGGCCGTGGCGACAACTATCACGCATTTCCCCAGCGGGCCCTATTCGACAAACTGGGGATCCGGACGATGATCCTGGAGACCGACCCCTATGGCAACTTCCTCACCCAGGGTTATGAGTTTGCATCCGCACGTGATTGGGCCCGCTTGGGTAACCTCTACCTGCAGGATGGCACCTGGAACGGTGAACGGCTGCTACCCGAAGGATTTGTGCGATTTGTGAGCACATTGGCAGAGCCGTGGGTCAACGACGGCAGACCCATTTACGGCGGATTTTTCTGGATCAACGGCGACGGCAATACCCCCATCCCGACAGATGCCTATAGCATGCAGGGAGCCGGGGGGCAATCCACTACCATCATACCTTCGCACGATCTGGTCGTCGTTCGGCTCGGGCATTACAAAGGCGGAAAAGCCGGGGGTGAGGCACTGGACAAGGCCTTTCGTCTGCTGATGGAGGCAGTGCCATCGAAAAACGGAGAATAAACCTACGCAAATCCACTGATTATCTGATCCGGTCAATATCAGGCTTCCATAAAGCTTTTAAACAATAGGTAGGCATGAACATTACACTTAATTAAATGATCCCAAACTCTGAATAAAACAGCTCCATTTTTATACTGGCTTTTTGTCTAAGCTCAAAATGAGATTACTTTTACGCTTTTGGAATTTTATGATAACAAATCATCATTTTTGAAAAACATATCTCATTTTCCCATCATATTAATTTTTCAACTGTTTGTATTTGCCATATTTCCTGGGTCACAATACGGAGTAGTTGCACAATCGACGCATATTTATGTGCATCAATTTACAGCCGAGCATGGGCTTTCTCAAAGTAATGTAAATACAATTTTTGAGGATAAGCAAGGCTATTTATGGATAGGTACTGATAATGGACTCAACCGATACAATGGCTATGATTTTACAATCTTTCGTAAAATTATTGGCGATAGTGCAGGTTTAAAATCCGATCTAATCAATGTTATCTATGAAGACCGTCAAAATCATTTATGGATTGGTACCATTTCAGGACTCCAATGGTTTGACAAGCGAACAGAAATCTTTCATTCCTTCACTAGTCCCACAGACATGGGCATATCCAAACACACCATTTTTGCAATTGAAGAGGATGAAGATAACAACTTATGGGTGGGAACCAATGCAGGCTTGTTTATAATTGAATCGGAAAATCAACGTGTAACACAACCGACTTTCAGTCCACAGGGAATAGTTCGTGACATTATGACCGATCATAAAGGGAGGAAATGGATTAGCTCTCCATTGGGGATAATACGTTTGGAGAAAGATAAAAAAACAGTCACTCACTTCATCGCAGACGGAAAGCCTGGTTCCATAAGCCACAAAACAGTAAATGACATATTTGAAGATCAACAAGGTCGGATATGGTGCTCGACCAACGGGGGCGGGATCAATACTTTTAATGAAGCGACAAATGAGTTTATTACGTTCCGGTCTAATCCAAACAATCAGAAGAGTATTCCAACAGACCATGTGAAAAAAATATGGGAAGACAAAGACGGAAATATATGGTTTGGAACAGGAGGATATGGGATCATTACGTATAACAAAAAAACAAATGAATTTGCCGTACTTGAATCCGCTAATGACACAAAATTCTCCCAACTAATAATCAATGATATTTTTCATGACAAATACAACAACATCTGGATCGGAACATACAATGATGGCCTCCGACTCATCAGCGACAAAATCTCTCCATTTATCAACCTTTTTGATTACGACCCTGTCCTTTCAAAAGCTGGGAAAATTTCAGTTTTAGCATTAGCTGAAGACAAGGAAAAAATCATTTGGATCGGAACAGATGGACATGGACTGATTAGGTATAATCCCATTACGAATAAATTCACATCCTTTCTTCCCGACCCAAATGACCCGACTTCTTTAAGTTCTTCAAAAATAAAATCCCTGGCAGTAGACCATCAAAATAATCTGTATGTCGGCACCTACGGGGGTGGACTAAATTATTTTAACACAAAAACACACAAAAGCATCCATTATTTGCACGACCCGAAAGACTCAACCTCGATCGCCTCAAATATTGTTTGGACCCTATTGGAAGATAGTGATCATCGGGTCTGGCTGGGAAGTGTGACAGACGGACTGGACGAATTTGACCCGAAAACCCACAATTTTTTTCATCACCGTTTTGATGCCGAAGATACGTCGAGCATAGGAGGAAACTACATATCGAAAATATATGAAGATTCTCATCAAAACCTCTGGATTGGTACCCACGGGGGTGGACTTAATCTATTAAACAGGGAAACCGGCACCTTTACACGTTTTGTGAACATCAAATCCAACCCGACAAGTATACCAAACAATGACCTTCGGGATATTTACGAGGATAAAAACAATAATCTATGGATAGGGAGCCTTGGTGATGGGCTCATTCAATTTAATTACCTGACCGGAAAATTCAAAACTATCCGCCCGGCCAACCCGATCAGCAATAGCATTCTTAGCATTTTGGAAGACCCAAACGGCAACCTGTGGATGGGAAGCTATTCAGGCATTCAGAAATATTTCCCAAACGACAACTCCGTCATTTCCTTTACCGTAAATGACGGACTTCAGGGAAATGAATTCAACCACAATGCGAAACTTTTAGGTAGCGATAGTTCCTTTTATTTCGGTGGCCTGGATGGGCTTTCAAAGTTCGAGCCGAAAAATTTCATTCGTAAACAAATCAACATTCCAATTGTATGGGAAGAAATACAATTATTTTACAAAACCATAAGTCCTTCTGATACATCATTTCTGGATATTACCATCAATCATCAAAAAAAATTGGTGCTCCCTTCCGGCCAAAACGTGATTTCAATTAAATATGCAGGGATCGACTATAATTTTCCCCGCAACACGAAATATGCCTATCAACTGGATGGATTTGATAATGATTGGAATTATGTAAACTATCTCCGGGTAGCGACATATACCAACCTGGCATCTGGCAACTATGTTTTTAAGGTAAAAGCGACAAATGATGATACCCATTGGCCTGAAACATATCGCGAACTCATTATCAGAATAAAACCCGCCTGGTATGAATTGATTGGAGTGAGGTTTCTTTTTGTTGTAATTGCCCTATTTTCTGTCGCTAGTCTTGTAAGTTTTCGAAATCGAATGCAGGAACGCCATAAGAAAAAATTAGAAAAAGAAGTAGCACACAGAACCTATCAAATCGAAGTTCAAAAGAATGAAATTCAATTCAAAAATGAGGAACTAAATGACTCGTTACACAACCTAAGAATCGCCCAGACAAAATTGGTTCATACGGAAAAAATGGCATCATTGGGTCTGCTAACAGCTGGTATTGCCCACGAAATCAATAATCCTGTTAACTTCATAAGTAGTGGTGTTGATGCCATTTCCGAAACCATGAAAGACCTGAAAATCATTGAGAATAAGACAATTGAAAATTGGGAAAAGTTGAAATTTGCTATCCAGGAAGGAAAAATAAGTGACAATGATAAATTAGTTGAAACATTATGCCAGGAGCTTGAAAACCTCAAATCAGACCTGCATTTTGACAAACTTCAATTGGAATACGATACTTTGATGCGAACCATCAAGACAGGTGCCAACCGTACAGTTGACATTGTAAAGGGCCTGCGGACATTTGCACGATCCGACCAAAACCACTTTCAATTAACAAAGCTTGAAATAATCGTTGATACGGTACTCGTATTATTGCGCCATAAGTATGATGAAAAGATTGAGATTGTTAAAAACTACAACCTTGTCCCGGAAATTGAATGCATGCAGGGAAAGATCAACCAGGTGATACTAAACATCCTTGACAACAGCATTCAGGCAATTGAAAATAATGGAACCATAACCATAACCATCCAGAAAAAAGAGGAAAATCATGTTCGATTAGAAATAAGTGATACCGGAAGCGGCATTCCGGCAGATGCCCAGGATAAAATATTTGATCCTTTTTTCACTACCAAAGAAGTTGGCAAGGGTACGGGCTTGGGACTTTCCATTACCAAAAGCATCATGGATGACCACCAGGCATCGATCCGGTTTGAGACATCCCCGTCCGGCACTACATTTTTCCTTGACTTTCCGATTTCACAGGAAAAAAACAAAGCATAAAAAATGGCCGTCACCCCGGTGGGTAACGGCCATTATATCGTGGATAGAAGGTTGTTATTCGCTACGTCGTAGTACGCCGGTCCATCCTCCTCCGGGTGCGAGTTTTACCGTTAGCTTTGTCTGCGCATCCACTGTTTGCTTCGCCATTTTATAATCCTGCGCCTGCTTGGCCGCATTCGCCCCATCTGCCACAAATGTCAGCTCCCATTTTCCATCGGACAAAAATGAAAAATCGAGTGTAAGTGTCCGGGCTGTCCAGTCCGTCATGGCACCTACATACCACTTGTCGCCTTTCCGTCGTGCCACCGACACATAATCCCCAACTTTACAGTCCAGGGCACGGGTTTCGTCCCAGGTAGTAGGCATTTGCGCAATAAATTGCGTGATTTCAGGCTCCTGGTAATAGAGCGTGGGCAATTCACATAGCATTTGAAGCGGGCTTTCAAACACCACGTACATGGCAAGTTGATGGCTCCGGGTACCCAGGGCCATCGGACGGAAAAAATCAATTTGATAATTGGCCTGCTGGGCATTTACCAATGCCCCCGGCGTAAAATCCATCGGGCCGGCCACCATGCGGGTAAATGGCAGGGTAACGTTGTGCTCGGGTGATATATCACGACTCCATTTGTTGTTTTCGTTCCCTTTTACGCCTTCGTATGAAATCAGGTTCGGGTATGCCCTTCTCAACCCGGAAGGCTTGAATGCCCCATGAAAATCTACCAGAAGTTTGTTTTTTGCCCCCTCGGCAGCTATTCGTTCAAAGTAGTTGACCATG
>JAOUOM010000224.1 GCA_029880385.1 Cyclobacteriaceae bacterium
ACGTGAAACCCAAATCGGTTACAACTTTCGGGATGAATTCCGTTTTCAGATTGCTGTCCATACCCTGCTGACGGAATGTCGTTTTTCCAAACAAGGTGTTGTTCAGTGAAAATCCGATTTTATTGATTTCATATCCGATGCCAGTGATCCACTTTGTTTTGGGACGTGAGGTAAAAAACAAAGCCTCCTGTGTTTCATTTACAACCGATTGGCCTGCACCCGCAATAAGGGTTGGGATTTTTACATCACCATCCAGTCCATTGAAAATGGTATAGTTTCCGGCAAGGTTGAACGCCAGTTGTCCCATGCCCAAATTGATGTTGCGATAGTTGGCTACCACATCCACACCTGAAGTACGGGTATCGATCGCATTTACGAAAAAGCTCAGGTCACTCAGGTTGTTTGAAATCAGGATTTGATCCAGCGGAGTGGTGCCGGAAGCCGTCGCTCCGATTTCCGTACTCAATACAATCCTGTTTTTTACCGCAATGTTGTAGTAATCGGCCGTAATGTTGAAGTTTTTGTTGATTTGTGTTCCGATTCCATATGTAAAGTTGATGGATTGTTCGGCATCCAGTTTGGGTATGCCAATCAGGCTTGCCTGTGCAGATACGTTGCTCACCAACCCGCCTACTTGTATGCCCTGACCAGGAATAAAGCTGTATTGGGCTTTTTGGGTATATATCTGATGGAGGGTAGGCGCCCGGAAACCAGTAGAAACGGATCCTCTCAACACAATTTTGTCGTCAGCTAATTTGTAGCGTGAACTCACTTTCCATACAAAGGCATTTCCAAAATCGCTGTAGTTTTCTGTACGAACTGTCGCATTTACCAGGAAGTCTTTGGTGATATCCATGGCCAAATCAAAATAGCCACCAAAATTGTATCGGTTAAACGATCCGGAATTTTCAGGTGTGTTACCTGCAAATGAATCAGCACCTATGCCCAGATAGGAAGCTTCGTCACCCTGAATAACATCAAAGGTTTCGGAACGAAACTCGGATCCCAGTGAAATACTGAAAATATCGTTCAGGCTTTTGGAAACATCAATGTTTCCTACGATGTGATGAAAAGAGGTTCCACCCGGACGGAATGTAATCGGGGAGGCAGATCCGTAAATGAAATTTCCGCCAGCATCCGTCGACCGGTTGTGCGAATTGGTCACTGTATAGGTTTGCGTGTTTTTACCGGTGGTAAGGCTCATGTCTGTATTCCATCCGTTCTCGATGGTGTGGTAGCCAATTGTGGCATTGTAATCGGCCAGGTCTCCATCAAATGTCGGAACATACCCTATATAGGAGCCATTTGGTCCGTTAGGAAACAGGTCTGCCAGGTAAGGATAGTCGGTAAGTGTCCGCCAATAAGGAGTACGGTAGTTGGCAAAGCTGTTTACTTTTTTGTAGACGTAGGCAGCATTGAAGTAGACTTCCGAATTTTCATTAACTTCTACTTCTCCGTTTACCAAAAATTTAGCGGATGTGGTTTCCGGTGATCCGTTGATGTTACCAGCATCCGGGTAGGCTGCAAGGAATGCCTGAACATCGGCCAAAGGAGCCCCAAAATCAGCAGCTTCACCATCCGCATCCACGGTGCCCGGACGGTTTGCCAGGTTCACCTTGGAAAATTCGGTAGTGATATTCAAAAATCCATCTCCTTTTCCCAGTGCAACGCCGTTGTTGACGCTTACGCCAAACATTCCACCGTCTCCCTGTGAGGTAATACCGGATCGGACGGTAGCAGACCCTCCGTCTGAGCCATCTTTAAGAATGATGTTCATAACGCCGGCGATGGCATCCGAACCGTACTGAGCCGAGGCACCATCCCGAAGGATTTCCACCCGCTTGATTGCATCTGTAGGGATGGCAGAGATGTCAGCACCTGTTTCGCCACGTCCCGGTGATGTTTGCGTGTATAAGAGTGCACTAAGGTTTTTTCGTTTTCCGTTCACCAGAATCAGTGTACGGCTGGGGCCCATGTTACGTATTTCATAGGGGTCTAACAGTGAGGTCGCATCGTTCACAGGTGTTTGTACCGTGTTGAATGAAGGTATCCGGTATTGTAATGCTTTATCGAATGTTGTTTGCCCGGTAGAAACCAGGTCATCTGCACCGATGATGTCGACGGGGACAGGGGTGTCTGTACTACTTCGGGGAGTACTGCGTGTACCTACAAAAACGAGTTCTTCAAGCTCGGTAGATCCAGAAACCATTTTTACGTCAATGACGGTCCGGTTTCCTACGGCAATATCGATTGGTTCATAACCGATAAATGAGATCGTGATAGTGGCATCAGGCCCCACTTGCATGGAAAATTTTCCATTGAGGTCTGTTACTACACCTGTGGTCGTTCCTTTCAATACCACGTTGGCTCCTACGATGGCCTCTCCTGTAGACGCATCAGTCACGGAGCCATTTATCGTCTTTTGCTGCGAAAGGGCAACCGACGAAAATTGCACAATGGCAATAATTATGAGAAGTAATTTTTTCATAAGGTTTCGTTAAATTGTTATCTAATACTTGCTATTTAATGAATTAATCCTTTTTATCGAAAGATCAATGTATTAAAAGATGTGATTCCAATAATATAACATATAGGATAGAAGTAAATAATAAAATACCCATATATAATAGAACTAAAAATATTTTTCGCATAATAACGCTATATTTAAGAAAGCCAAACAATACCTGCATACCGGATAATGAAATATGACTGAATGACAATAACGGCAATTGTATTATATCCATGATGCAGGAAGTCGGTAACGAGGGGCTTTTTGGGAATGAATGAGCCACTTTTTACAGCGCATTTTCATGGTACGAACACAGGGTACACGGATGTCCGGAACCGAATCCCTTCTTCGTTGGCAACCTTCTGGCAAGGTGTTTGTCTTTATAGGCGATGGGAGGAAAATCAACATGAAACAACGATTTATTCATGCCCTTTTCGTGGGTCTGCTCGCTTTGTCATGTACCGATGAGGGTGCCATTCGCAGGAAGGAAAACCGGGCTGTTGGGATATGGACGTTTGATAAAGTAACGTACAAATCGAAAAGTGCGCTTTTTGGCCGTGATGTGACCGATTTATATCGGGGCGATTTGATCACATTTTATGCAGATAACTGTGCAGCCTATGATGATTTTGACCTGAATGAAACGTTTATGGGAAATTGGGGGGTATATGGTGATTACGAATATACCGGAAGCGGCGATGAACCGGTATATTACCTTGATATGTCATTTTATGATCCCGTTGCGGATGAAGTCTTTGGGTATTATGCCGAAATCAGGCTGTTATCGCACCATAAGATGAAACTAACGGCATTTACGGATCATGGATTCTATGATTTCAGGCTTATTCAGCTTTGACGGATATGGTTGCCGAAAGGTGAAGCCCGGGACCGAAGGGGGCCGCGGGCTTGTCGGCCCGGGCCACCGCGAGGGGGGGAGTGGGTTGGCTGGCGGGTGGACGGGTGTGATCCATCTGTTAAAGTCATAGCGCGGAATGAATTGTGTGGGAAATCCGTTGCGTACGCTTAGTTATGGCTATTTTTGGGCTTTATCATTATCGCAACGACCATGACAAACTCTCGCAGGCAATTTATTGCAGGATCGGCACTCGGCCTTGGGGCCCTGGCAGTACCATCGATCGGGTTGGCACAGGCGCCCGACAAAAAGCTAAACATCGTGTGTGTGGGTGCCCATCCCGATGACCCGGAAAGTGGTTGTGGCGGTACCCTGGCAAAATATGCCAATGCCGGTCATACGGTGACGGTCGTATACCTGACGCGTGGGGAAGGGGGGATTCCCGGAAAGTCAGCGGATGAGGCGGCAGCTATCCGGACAAAAGAGGCAGAGGCAGCCTGCAAGTGGCTAAACGTGAGGCCGGTCTTTGCCGGACAAGTGGATGGGGATACAATGGTCAACAACGCATGGATCAGGACAATAGGCGGGTTGATAGAACGGGAAAAGCCGGATATTGTATTTGCGCATTGGCCAATGGACACCCATCGAGACCATCAGGCCGCCAGTCTGATGACGATCCAGGCCTGGGTGCAGGCAAAGCCAAAATTTGACTTGTATTTCTTTGAGGTATGCAGCGGGGAGCAAACGATGGCCTTTAGGCCCACGGACTATGTGGACATCACGGATACCCAGGCACAAAAGCGTAAGGCGGTATTTTGCCATGAAAGCCAGGATCCGGAGGGGATTTATGCCTGTGGTCATGAAATAGCAGAGAAATTCAGGGGGGTGGAAATGGGTGTGACTGCTGCGGAAGGCTTTATCCGGATGACGGGGAGAAATTCGGCAGGCATTATCTGATTGTGGGTTTGAGCAGGCCAGCCACTTCTATGCATTTTGGGCAGCTCGGTTTGGCTGTGCTGGTGATGAGTTCGTCAGGAGCATTGGGCCGTTATATTGCGTTGCCTGCACCGGTTACCATATGGATCCGGTGCCTGATTGCCGTTTTGGTATTGTATATACTCCTGAAAGTGAGCAAAAAGCCCCTCTTCATTGGATGGGGGCACTCGTTTCGCATTGTATTTTTGGGTTCGCTGTTTATGGCGGCACACTGGGTCTCATATTTTTATGCCTTGCGCTTGTCGACAGTGGCCATCGGCATGTTGTCATTGTTTACCTATCCGGTGATTACGGCACTACTTGAGCCACTGGTGCTCAGGACGAAATTTGAAGTACAGCATTTGTTCCTTTCATTGATCGCTTTTGTTGGGGTTTTTTTATTAGTACCGGAGTTTTCACTGACCAACCAGGCGACAATGGGGGTAGTGGTGGGAGTTGGCTCGTCAGTGATGTATTCGTTTCGCAACCTGTTGATGAAAATGAACCTGGCAAATACGGGCAGCATGACATTGATGTACTATCAGTTGTTGATCATCACGCTATTGCTGTGGCCGGTACTTTTTATTTTTCCGCTCGACATCCGGCAGGACATCCTTTTGTCCAACTGGAAACCCCTGTTGCTATTGGGGGTATTTACTACCGCCGTGGGGCATACGCTTTTCGTAGGTAGTTTCCGGTATTTTTCCATAACCACGGTAAGCC
>JAOUOM010000225.1 GCA_029880385.1 Cyclobacteriaceae bacterium
GTTTATGAGCTTTGAGGGTACGTTTAATCACGCGATAATGATCCGTACGTTTCTTAGCAAAGACAATAATCTTTACTTTCGCGCCGGTGCGGGAATCGTGGCCAAATCAACACCTGAAAATGAAGTCCAGGAAGTATATAATAAACTGGCTGCATTGGAACGGGCCATGGAGGTAGCAGAAAAGAATTCGGGAAGGGTATGAAAAAAATATTGGTACTGGATAATTATGATTCATTTACCTACAACCTGGTTCATATACTCAAGGAACTGGGAATGGAAAAGGAAATGGATATTTTCAGAAATGACAAAATAAGCGTAGATCAAGCCGGTAAATATGAAAATATTCTTCTTTCACCGGGACCGGGCATTCCACGCGATGCCGGGATAATGCCGCAATTGATCCGTCAATTTTCAAATCGTAACATCCTGGGCGTGTGCCTGGGGCATCAGGCAATTGGCGAGGCGTTTGGTGGTACGTTGTTTAACTTGCCTGTGGTATACCATGGTGTCACCACTCAGGTCAAACATGTGGCCCCTGATGAGTTGTATGACGACATTCCCGAATCTTTCGAAGTATGCAGGTACCACTCCTGGGTCGTATCAGCCCAGGATTTGCCCGATACATTGACTGTAACGGCTGTTGATCCGGAAGGCCGGATCATGGGGCTAAAGCATCAGACGTTGAATATTCGTGGCGTGCAGTTTCATCCCGAGTCTATAATGACTGAACATGGAAAGAAGCTTATGCACAATTGGTTAAAAATAGGGGGGATTGCGATCAGGTAACCAGGGGACACCCTTTGTGGGATGGTAAAACAGAAAACAGGATGAAGGAAGTATTAAACAAACTTTTTAATTATCAATCCCTCGGAAGGGAGGAGGCCAAAACCATACTTTCGGATCTGGCATCGGGAAAATACAATGCAAGCCAGATGGCAGCTTTTATGACGGTCTATCTCATGCGAAACATCACGGTTGACGAACTGGCGGGCTTTCGCGATGCCATGCTTGACCTGTGTGTCCGGGTGCCAGCCGATGATTTTAATGCCATTGATTTGTGTGGTACAGGCGGTGATGGCAAGGACACCTTTAACATTTCCACACTTGCGTCTTTTGTGGTGGCAGGTGCAGGCCAGGTAGTGGCCAAACACGGCAATTATGGCGTTTCGTCTGTTTGTGGTTCGTCCAATGTGCTCGAATATTTTGGTGCCCGGTTTTCCAATGACACGGACACGCAGCTCAAGAGTATGGAAGATGCCGGCATTTGCTTTCTTCATGCCCCCTTATTTCATCCGGCCATGAAAAATGTAGCCCCTGTACGCAGGGAACTTGGTGTGAAAACATTTTTTAATATGCTGGGTCCCATGGTCAACCCGGCTTTCCCCAAAAATCAATTGGTGGGTGTGTTTAACCTCGAACTGGCTCGTTTGTACGGATACCTATATCAGGATACGGATAAAAATTTCATCATCCTTCATTCGATGGATGGATACGATGAGGTCTCACTCACAAGCGATTTTAAATTTGTGACCAAAACAGGGGAAGGCATCATGTCGCCCGCGAAACTGGGCTTCAGGAAGTTGGAACAGGCTGAACTGCATGGAGGAAATACCATCGAAGAGGCAGCGGCCATATTCAGGAACATACTGGAAAACAGGGGAACCGAAGCACAGCAAAATGCAGTTTTGGCTAATGCTGGGCTGGCCATTAGTGTGGGTAAAAAGATATCGATGGAGGAGGGGATCGCACAGGCCAGGGAATCACTGGTGTCTGGCAGGGCCCTTGCTTCGTTCAAGGCATTTATCACGATCAACAGCCAGGCATAGTGAGCTGGATATGAGTGATTTATTGATCTGATTTTAACAAATAATTGGTTTCAGTACTCCCGTAACGGGGAAACAGGAGCCACATAAAAAAGAAACGTATGAACATACTGGAGGAAATAGTCGCACATAAAAAGAAGGAAGTGGCGGATAAAAAATCACTTTTTCCGGTCAAACTCCTTGAAAAAAGTACCCATTTTGGAGGCAAACCCGTTTCGCTCAAAAAATATTTGTTGCGCGAGGACATGATCGGGCTGATTGCCGAATTCAAGCGGAAGTCCCCTTCCAAAGGGATCATCAATTCGCATGCATCGGTGGAGCGGACAAGTATCGGGTATATGCAGGGTGGGGCATCCGGTCTCTCTGTTTTGACGGATGAAAAGTTCTTTGGCGGCAAAGCACAGGACCTGACCATCGCCCGGGAATTTAATTTTTGCCCCATTCTACGAAAAGATTTCATCATCGATGAATATCAGGTGCTGGAAGCCAAGTCACTGGGCGCGGACGCAATATTATTGATCGCGGCGATTTTGTCTCCGATTGAAATCATTGAATTGGCCACATTTGCCAAATCCCATGGACTGGAAGTCCTTTTGGAAGTACATGACCGGGAGGAACTCGAACGCTCGGTTACCGAAAAAGTAGACATGATTGGTGTCAACAACCGCAACCTGAAAACATTTCAGACGAATGTGGAAACTTCCCGGCTGCTGGCAAGCCATATTCCCGAGTATTTTGTGAAAGTATCCGAAAGCGGAATCAATGACCCCCAGACAGTCGTGAACCTGATGGGCCATGGATTCAGGGGGTTTCTGATCGGTGAGCACTTTATGCAATTTGGCAGTCCGGAAAAAGCCTGCCAGGTATTTGTGAAAAATGTAAAAAAACTACTGGCTGAAAACACACAGACTGCATGATCTGGAAAGTATGTGGCATGAAAGACCCGGAGAACATCAGACAGGCAGCACTATTGCGACCTGATTTGATGGGCTTTATCTTTTATGACCGCTCACTTCGCTTTGCGGGCCAACTGGATCCGCATCTTGTGCAGATACCTCAGCGTATACGGAAGGTGGGCGTATTTGTCAATGAAAAAATAGAAGCCGTGTGTGAGCGGGTCGAGACATGGGGGCTGGAAATGGTACAGCTACACGGCGACGAGTCACCGGACTATATTGACGCCCTTCGGCAATCCGTGGATGTGGAAATAATCAAAGCCATTCGTGTGATGGATGCATTGCCGGCAGATCAGATGCAGCCGTATGTGGGCAAGGTTGCCGGCTTTTTGTTTGATACCGCCATAAACGGTACACATGGGGGCACAGGCCGGAAATTTGACTGGAAAATTTTGCGCAGTTACCCATTTGAAACACCCTTCCTTTTAAGTGGGGGTATTGACATTGACGACCTGGTAGAAATCAAAAAAATGAATCATTCTGCAATGTGGGGGATTGATGTAAACAGCAAATTTGAAATTGAGCCGGGAATGAAGGACATTGAAAAATTAAAATCTTTGAAAGAGCAACTATGAGTAAGCATCCATCACCTTTCGCTGTAGATGAACGTGGGTATTTTGGCAAATTTGGCGGTGCCTACATCCCGGAAATGCTTTATCCGAATGTCGAGGAGTTGAGGGAAAATTATGAATCCATTATCTCGTCCGAAGCATTTCAAACGCAATTCACACAACTTTTGAAGGATTATGTGGGCAGGCCTACACCGCTTTACCTTGCTTCGCGCCTGTCCGAAAAATACGGTGCTACCATTTATCTCAAAAGGGAGGATTTGTGCCACACAGGTGCTCATAAAGTAAACAATACCATTGGACAGATATTGCTGGCCAAAGCACTGGGCAAAAAACGCATCATCGCCGAAACGGGTGCCGGTCAACATGGCGTGGCTACTGCTACGGTTTGTGCCCTGATGGGGATGGAGTGTACCGTGTACATGGGCAAACTCGATACCGAACGTCAGCGGCCGAATGTAGAGCGAATGAAAATACTGGGTGCCGAAGTACGTCCGGCCCTGTCGGGTAGTCAAACACTCAAAGATGCCACCAATGAGGCATTGCGGCACTGGATCAGTCATCCGGTCGATACCCACTACATCATCGGGTCAGTCGTAGGCCCGCATCCCTATCCGGACATGGTAGCGCGGTTTCAGTCGGTGATCAGTGACGAAATTCGTTGGCAATTGCGTGAAAAGGAAAACAGGGAAAACCCGGACATGGTAATCGCCTGTGTGGGAGGAGGCAGTAACGCAGCCGGTGCCTATTATCATTTTCTGGACGAGCCATCGGTAGAACTGGTAGCGGTAGAGGCGGCAGGGCTCGGGATCCATTCGGGCAAATCGGCAGCCACAACGGCACTGGGAACCGAAGGGATTTTGCACGGTAGCCGCACCTTGCTCATGCAAACCAAAGATGGTCAGGTTATCGAGCCCCATTCCATATCTGCGGGTTTGGATTATCCGGGCATTGGTCCGTTTCATGCGCATTTGTTTGATACAGGCCGGGCCAGTTTTACGGGTGTGACCGACGAAGAGGCCATGCAGGCGGGTGTTTTAGTAAGCCGTCTGGAGGGGATAATCCCGGCCATCGAGTCGGCTCATGCGCTGGCAGCACTCGAATCGGCAGATATTAAAGGAAAAACAGTGGTGGTAAACCTGTCGGGCAGGGGCGACAAAGACCTGGAAACCTATATCCGTTGGGGAAAATACTAAAACCATCGCATTTGAAATAAAAACAGAACGTAATACAACACCATGAACCGAATCGACAGGGCATTTAATGAAAAAGGCGGAAAACTGCTCAACGTATATTTTACCGTGGGATTTCCCCGGCTGGAGGATACGTTGCGGATAGCCACCGCACTGGAGCAGGCAGGTGCCGACATGCTGGAGCTGGGGATGCCATACAGTGACCCGATCGCAGATGGTCCTACCATCCAGGAGAGTTCGGCAAAGGCCATTCAAAACGGGATGACACTCGAGGTGTTGTTTGACCAGTTGAAAGGGTTGCGTCAACAGGTTTCCATTCCTGTACTGCTGATGGGCTACCTCAATCCCGTGATGCAGTTTGGTCTGGAGCGCTTTTGTGAAAAGTGCAAGGAAACCGGTATCGATGGCCTTATTTTGCCCGACCTGCCCCTGCAGGAGTACCAGGAGATGTACAAGCCCCTGTTTGATCAATATGGGTTGTATAATATTTTTCTAATAACC
>JAOUOM010000226.1 GCA_029880385.1 Cyclobacteriaceae bacterium
GCAAGCGGTGCGTTCCCCTTTTGACTGACGGGCTGGCCCTGGCTCAGGTGGTATATGGCTGGTGTCTTGGTACGTATTTCAGGTAACCATTCACGGTCTGTAAAATTCCTTTACTGTAAATCAAACATTGCGTTCACATGAACATAAACGCTTCCGTATAATTTCCCATAACTTTGAAACCTTGCGACCGTAGGATAAAAACATTGACGTAAACATGAAAAGAACCGGATACCTGATCATATTTTTTTTATGGGGAAATATTGGACTGGCACAAAAACCGCCCCAATATCATCCAGGCAACATCCAGTTGCAATTGGACAAATTGAATGTATTGGGATCGGTACTTTATGTTGCGGCACATCCCGATGACGAAAACACACGGTTGATTGCCTATTTTGCCAATGGCCCGCTTTATCGTACGGCATACCTGTCGGCTACCCGTGGAGATGGCGGCCAAAACCTGATTGGACCCGAAATCCGCGAACAATTGGGCATTATCCGCACACAGGAGTTGCTTGGCGCACGCCGCCTGGACGGAGGACAGCAGTTTTTTTCACGTGCCAATGATTTTGGATACTCCAAACATCCCGATGAGACACTGACCATTTGGGAAAAAGAAAACGTATTGGCCGATTTTGTGCGCGTGATCCGTACGTTTCGGCCGGATGTGGTGATTACACGCTTTACGACAGTGCCCGGCATTACCCACGGGCACCATACCACCTCGGCCATACTGGCCAAAGAGGCCTTTACGCTGGCGGGTGATCCTACGGCTTTTCCGGAACAGCTCGATCAGCTCGATACCTGGCAGCCGTCCAAGCTATTTTGGAATTTGAGCTGGTGGTCTTTTCAGCAGGGGGTAGCCTCACCGGATGAGGAAGGATTGTTTCAGATTGATGTGGGCCAGTACAATGAATATTTGGGAACCTCCTATACCGAGCTGGCAGCAGAAAGCCGCTCCATGCACAAAAGCCAGGGGTTTGGTGCCACAGGCTCACGAGGGGGTGATACGGAATACCTCAAACAGTGGGAAGGAAATACGACGGATGAAATCATGGGCGGTATTGATGTGTCGTGGGGACGGGTGCCCGGCAGCACAGCCGTTTCACAACTTTTGAAAAAGGCCGCAGCCACCTATCATCCGCAAAAAGCGCAGGAAACGTTGCGGTATTTATACCAGGCACGTGAGGAGCTGATGCGTTTGCCCGATCAGTTCTGGAAGGAGACAAAGCTGAGGGAACTTGACGAAGTGGTCCGGGCCATTACCGGCACCTATCTTGAGGTGGTGGCCAGGGATTATAGTTTTGTGGCAGGGGATTCCATACGGCTGGAAGTAGAGGCGATCACCCGTTCTGACATGCCATTGGTCTTGTCAGACATTGTCATTGAGCCCTGGGGGCATAGCCTTTCACTCAACCAAAATCTACGTAACAATCAAAAATTCACGACGGATATCAACCTGATTGTGCCGGACAATATTCCACTCACGCATCCCTATTGGCTGAAGGAAAAGGCCAGCCTGGGTATGTACCGTGTAGCGGATAACAAGCAAATAGGAAAACCCGAAAATGACCTGCCCATGACGGCACGGTTTGTCCTAAAATGGGAGGATCAGTTTTTGGATTTTGTCTGTCCGGTTTCCTATAAGCGTAATGACCCGGTAAAAGGGGAATATTATCGCCCGATAGAGATCGCACCGCCGGTAATGGTAAACCTCAACAGTGACGTGCTGGTATTCGGTGAAAACACCCCCCGGAAAGTAGAAGCAAGGGTAATAGCCGGAAAGTCCCACGTAGCGGGTACTTTGCGCCTGGAAGTTCCGGCAGGCTGGAAACTGACCCCTGCCTCCCGTGAGGTGAGGCTTGATCAAAAAAATGAAGAACAGTTGTTCACCTTTTCAATCACTCCGCCTGCCACATCAGGAGAAGGGTTGGTTCGGGCTGTTTTTCAATCGGAAGATGGCGTGAAGTACAGCAAAGGACGGGTGGTCATCGATTATGACCATATTCCGGTGCAAACCCTGTATCCCGATTCTGAAATCAGGCTTGTACGTCTCGATCTTAAAAAAACGGGGACCAAAATCGGCTACATCGAAGGGGCAGGCGATGCAATCCCGGAAAACCTTCGGCAAATAGGATATGACGTTACCTTGCTCGAAAAGGATCAGGTGACCAGTCAGTTTTTATCTCGTTTTGATGCGGTTATCCTGGGTGTGCGGGCATTCAATACGGTCGATTGGTTATCCTATAAAAACCAGGAGCTCTTTGCTTATGTAAACAGAGGAGGGATCGTGGTAGTACAGTACAATACAAACGGACGAATGGTTACCTCGCAGGTAGCTCCCTACCCGCTGACAATTTCACGCGACAGGGTGACGGTAGAGAATTCTCCTGTCCAAATCCTGGCACCGGATCATCCGGTCATGAATTTTCCCAACAAAATAACAGCAATGGATTTCGAAGGCTGGGTTCAGGAGCGGGGGCTGTATTTTCCCAATGCCTGGGATCCTGCATTTGTGCCGATCCTGCGTACGGGTGATCCGGGAGAAACCCTTTACGACGGGGGCTTGCTGGTAGCACCCTATGGGAAGGGGTATTATGTATATTCGGGGATTTCATGGTTTCGGGAATTGCCGGCAGGTGTCCCGGGGGCATATCGTATTTTCTGTAATCTGATTTCCCTTGGCAAAGGGGCTACTACAAAAATGACTAATGAATAACATTGACTTATTGGTGCTGGGAAGCACGCTTCTTTTTATCGTGGCCTATGGCGTTTGGAAAACCAGGGGGAAACAGGATATGCAGGGATACCTGCTTGGTGATAATAGTTTAAAGTGGGGGACCATCGGGCTGTCGGTGATGGCCACTCAGGCGAGTGCCATTACGTTCATTTCCACACCGGGCCAGGCTTATGAGAGTGGGATGGGGTTTGTCCAGAATTATTTTGGTCTGCCGATTGCCCTGTTGATCGTCTCTGTCGTTTTCATTCCCATTTATTACAAACTAAAGGTATATACGGCCTATGAATATCTGGAAAAGCGTTTTGATGTGAGGGTACGGATACTTGGGGCCATGTTGTTTCTGATTCAGCGGGGAATGGCAGCCGGGATTACCATTTATGCCCCGGCTATTATTTTGTCAACTATCCTGGGCTGGAACCTGACCCTTACGATAGTATTGACAGGTTCACTGGTCATCATTTATACCGTGTCGGGTGGGACAAGAGCCGTAAGTATTACACAAAAACAGCAAATGGCCGTGATCATGGGGGGCATGTTTGTGGCTTTCGGGATGGTCGTTTATTATCTGTCAGACTTTATTGGCTTTGGGGATGCAGTTGATGTTGCGACGGCTTTGCAAAAAACCCAGGCTGTCGATTTTGATTTTAGTTTTGAAAAACGCTATACGTTTTGGTCGGGAATTACGGGGGGATTGTTTTTGTCATTGTCTTATTTCGGAACGGATCAATCGCAAGTGCAACGTTATTTGGGTGGAAAAAATATTGCAGAGAGCCGAATGGGATTGATGTTCAATGCTATTTTTAAAATACCCATGCAGTTTTTCATCCTGTTTGTAGGGGTGATGGTGTATGTATTTTATATTTTCTATACACCTCCTGTTCATTTTAAGGAAGTATCGCTGGAGATGGTCAGGGAAAGTGATCGTGCACAGGAATTAGTTGCTTTTGAAGGCGCGTATGCACAATTGCTGGAAGAGCGCAAATCCCTTTCCCTGGCATATGCCACAGCGGACGAAAGCGAAAAGGAACAATTGCGTATGGATCTTTTGGCCACTGATCGCCGGTCGGAAGAAGTTCGTCAGTCGGTCAAGGAATTGATTGCCACGGTAGACCCGATGATTGAAACCAAGGATTCCGATTATGTCTTTTTGTCTTTTATACTGGGGTATTTGCCCCATGGCTTGATCGGCTTGCTGATTGCCGTAATCCTGTCTGCGGCCATGTCGTCCACATCAGGTGAACTGAATGCACTGGCATCCACTACCTCGGTCGATTTTTACCAGCGTCATGTACGCAGGGCGGCTACAGACGATCATTATGTGAAAATGTCCAGGGTTCTTACCATGATTTGGGGATTTATTGCCATTTCCTTTGCACTGTTGGCCAAGAATTCGGAAAATTTGATTGAGGCAGTCAATATCATCGGGTCCCTGTTTTACGGTACAATCCTGGGGATATTCCTGGTGGCCTTTTTCCTGCGACGGGTGGGGGCGAGTGCTGTTTTTTATGCCGCTATTTTTGCCGAGCTATTTGTGTTGGGGTGTCACTTTCTGACACGGGCAGGTTACATTGAGCTTGGGTACCTGTGGTACAATGCCATCGGGTGTGTGCTGACACTGGTACTTAGCTGGCTACTTTCGTTTCTGGGCACAACTAAAAAGCCCGGATAAAACCCGGGCTTTAAGGTAAGGACATTTTATCTCCTTTATTTTTTCTTCCATTCGGCAATGGAGGCCTTATTGAAATCAACATATTGCTGATTGCCGGCTTTTTCAGCAGCAGCCATTGATTTTTGTGCAGAGGCAATGGCTTCCTTGTATTTGCCCAATTCTGCTTCAATGAGTGCTTTGGTGCGCGACATCCAGTAGGCATCAGGATTGATTTCTACCGCTTTGGTTGCAAATTTCAATGCCAGCTCCAGGTTTTCCTTTTCAGTAAGGAGGTAGGCAGCCGATGCGTTGTAAGCATTACCAAGGGTAGCTTCCGGATTTTCGGCAAATTTGTTGATTTGTGCCATTACCGTCTTTTTCGTATCTACCGAGAGGGGAACAGATACAAATGTTTTTTCCCAATACAGGTAGAGAGTAGCCCCGTCATTGGTCAGGTCACCAAAGCCCATGGTGAAGGTTTCCACATTGAAAGGGAGTGCTGTGGGGGCAGATTTAACGGTTACCAGGGGCGTTTTGTCCGGATAGGCAGCCCAGTTGCCTGTCTCATACGGGTAAAACATGACATCCCAGCTGGATTGTCCGGGTTTTGTCAGGACGGCATAACTGCCAGCCGAAAGAAGTTTGCCGCCTC
>JAOUOM010000227.1 GCA_029880385.1 Cyclobacteriaceae bacterium
AATGCAGGCAGAAGAAAATGCGTTCTCTGTGGATTATGATGTTTGGATCGATGAAATAAGCGGGTTTACCAAAATTGAAAAATACAACGGTCGTTTGCATGCGCTAAGGTGCTCCGAATGTAATTATCAGACTTTGCGGGTAGACAGGGAAGAAGTGATTCAAGCAGCCTCTGAAGTAGAAGAAGGAGAATTAATGAAATACTGTGTGTGTGGATACTGTGGACACAAGGAAAAGAAATCGTATAAGATTTCAAAAATTAAAACAGCTGCCCACGTATAAAGAAACCATGCCAAAAAGAAAGGCCTGCTTTAACCAGCAGGCTTTTTTTTTACCTGTCAAAAGGCACCGGTCTTCCCTCCATCAAATGGTATGGACGTCCCATTGAGATAGGCGGCCTTGTCTGAACACAAAAAGGCGGCAAAAGCCCCTACTTCCATGGGATCCGCAAACCGGCCAGCCGGAATTTCCTCCCGCATGCCACTGGCTATTTGCTCCATGCTTTTTCCGGATTTTTCGGCACGTAATTGTATAATTTGTTTCAATCGTTGGGTCTCGACATAGCCTGGCAAAATGTTATTGACCGTAATACCAAACGGTGCCAGTTCATGGGAAAGTGTTTTTGCCCAGGCAGCCATGGCACCGCGCAATGTATTGCTTACCCCTAGCCCCGGTATGGGGATTTTCACAGATGTGGAAATGACATTCACAATACGGCCAAAACCTCCTTCTTTCATTGCAGGTACGATCCATTGGGTTAAGTGATGACTGGCCCGAAGGTGAACATGCATGGCCTTTTCAAAATCGGCCCAACTGGCATCAAATGCAGGGCCGGGAGCAGGGCCTCCTGCGTTATTGACCAATATGGAATATCGATTGTCCTGGATTTTTTCTTTCCATACGTCCAGGCTGGCCGGCTCCGCAAAGTCAATGGCCATGGACGAATGGTTGCTGCCGGGAAGTTCGGACAATACAGCGTCCAGTACATGTTGATGTCGGGCAACCAGGGTCACTTCTGCCCCTTCAGAAGCCAGGTTTATGGCAATGGCCTTGCCAATACCCTGCGAGCTGCCACAGACGATTGCTTTTTTGCCGTGTAGATTGAGATCCATCGTTTGTTTTTTTGGGCATAAAGGTATAAAAAACCGGATAGGATCCGGTCAAAGAACCGATCTCAAAAACGTGTGGCCCTTTTGGCAATAGAAAGCCAAAACCTATCTAAATAGCCCTGATGGGGGGCAGTGCACGGGCCGGTGCGGACAGCAGGCGTACTGTGTGAAAAGGGCCAGCCCATGGTGCTCCTGATCTTTTCCATAAAAATGAAAAAAACGGTTGGAAGACGAAAGGTCATGTCTATCCAACCGTTTACCCACCTTGGGAAAAGGTGCTTACTTGACGCCTGTTTCGCTCGTAATGGTCACTTCCACCACTTCAGCTATTTTGTTAAAAACGATGGTTGGGATTTCAATCCCGTGATCTTCCAGTTTGACGTTGAACTTGCTGCTGATGCTGATTTGTTGGTTTTTCACTGCAATGGTTGCCTCAATCCTTCTTTGTTGTTTCACGCCGTGGATTTCGAGCTCACCGACTGCCGTTACGTTATAGGTGCCATTGGTTTTCAGATTATAGTTGCCCTCGATAGTCCCTTTGAACGATGCATTTGGGAATTCATCGCTCTCCATATAGTTTTCATTAAAATGAGACTGCATCAAACTCTTGTCAAACACAAAGCCTTTAATGGGAACACGAAACAGGAAGGTGTTAGCTTCCCAGTCAATGATACCCATTGATTCTTTGTTATAGGCTTCTATATTTTCTAAAGGCGCTTCAGAGAAAAAGGACACTTCACAGTTTTCCAGTTTGAGTTTTTTCTGTGAAACTGCCGGGAGTACCGTCAGCAGTAAGACCAGCGAAAATAATAGTTGATTAAAATAAATGTTCATTAGTTATAGCTTTGTTTTAATGTAAAATCTCGTGTAATGTTAAACCCAAAATGGATACCCCCATCCAGCCAGCTTTGAGCTGTTTCTGTGATAAAACCACGGTCAAACATGGCCAGGGAATTTGTTAACTGAAACTGAAAA
This sequence comes from Cyclobacteriaceae bacterium, assembly GCA_029880385.1. Taxonomy (GTDB): domain Bacteria; phylum Bacteroidota; class Bacteroidia; order Cytophagales; family Cyclobacteriaceae; genus JAOUOM01. The sequence goes on from JAOUOM010000227.1 coordinate 2,083, forward strand.
ACATGTCCGCCTGTTTCGATATCCACGCCGGCAGACAACGAATTATAAAAAGGAGCATAGGTTGTTGCCGTCTTGTCAGGAGGAGGTATCCTCAAAATATATTCAGCCGTCAGGGCTGTTCTGTTGGTCAGTTTCAGTCTGGCAGCAGTCGCGACTGCATAGGCGTTGTTTTTTCCCAAAAACCCCATCCCCGTTTGATCCTGCCGGGAAGGGAGCAGGTTTTTATGAATAATAGTGGGTGACAGCTGAAATGAAAAAGCATCCGAAACCTTGCTGCCAATGATGAGTTGGTGCACATACGACAGCCGGGAAGTGAAATAATTGACACGGAAAGGATCCTGCCACTTTAGTCCGTTTACTGCCATGTCGACATAATACAGTATGGAAATGGGAATGTTACGTGAGCCTTTTTGTTGTTGGATAATACTGGTCTTAGCAAAAAAATCATAGGTCTTTTCATAGGTACTCCGGCCCAAACCGGCCGTAACAAACCGATTGAACCCATACTCAAGACTCAGGCGCATGGTAGCCTGGTCGAGGCCAAAAAGCTGATATCCCCCTCCATTGAGGGCACCAAAGCGGTGGGCGATCCGAAAATCAAGTGCACCGGGAGCCTTTTTTTCCAATGACTGCAGGTTGATCACCCGGGTCGCTTTGAAAGCAGCCGTTATGTATTCCGTCTTTTCTTTTGCGTCCTCCATTTCATCAAGCAACTTATCAAGATCATCCTGGGCCGAGCCATAAAGGCCTAACGAAACCATGATCACGACGAGTATAATTTTTGCTTTTTCCATTTTATCAATCATTTAGGGCTCCGTTTTCTATCCACTTTTTTATCATGTCTATTTTGCACGCCGAAAGTGAGGGGGCATTTTTGGGCATGGGGGAAGCATTGGCTCCGTGGGTAATGCTCTCCATAAGCAGTCCATTGTTTACAGCCATGAGAAGTTTATCATAGCCTTCCAGAATGATCCCTGCCCCATTGGCGGGGGCATTTGCCTGGCTGTGACAAGCATAGCAGCTGGCTGCCACAATGGGCTCTACACCTAAGGAATAGGAAACATTGGTCAGGTCACAAACGGCTGCTCCGTACAAATCCTCTTCGGTATCATTGTAGCATCCCGATGCCAAAAACAAAGTAAGGATACACAGAGCGTAATAGCGTGTGGTTTTCATTTCGATACGTGGTTTTATTGTGGAAGGCCCTGAGCCAGCCAGTCTTTTAACAATTGAATTTCATTTGCGGTCAGGGGTGCTCCGTTCTTTGGCATAAACCCTGCACTCCCCTGCGCACGTTGTACCCGGTCGAGAATTAGGTTGATATTGGAAGAAGCATTGGCATACTGGGTATAGATGGTTTGAGGACCCGTGGTATGACACGTAGCACAGGCTTTGGTAATTAAAGGGGCTATATCCTTGGTAAACGTCACAGGTACAACCTCCGCGACTACAACGGTGTAAATTGACGGAAATACGGCATTGCCCACGGCATTTGAAACTGTGATTGACAGGCTGTAATCGCCTACCGGTAGCGTGGGGCCTGCCGTAATATGCCCATTATTGTCGATGGTAATACCACTTGTGACCGCAGGTACAGAGGTAAACGTAAAGGTAAATGGGGACGTGCCTGAAATACCCGGTGTAACGGAAGTGCCTGTTCCCCCATTACTGATCGTCAACGTATCAATAGAATAAACCAGACTGGAAGGAGGAAGTGCTGTATTGCTTACCGCAATGGTCAAAGCCGAATTGAAAGTGGCCGTACCTGCTACGTTGGCTACTTTTATATCCAGGGAATACGAACCCAATGCCAGAGCCTTTGATGCCGTTACAATGCCCTGATTATCGATGGATATTTTGCCCGGAGCCGGATTGGTTACTAGCGAAAATGTAAAAGGAGCCGTGCCAATAAGTGAAGGGGTCGTTGATGTATAACTATTTCCAAATAAAACATCAGCAACCGATGGCGTATACAGTAATTGTGACGGTATCACCGGAACTTCATGTACGACAATTTCGAAAACATCCGGAAATGCAACCGATCCGGCCTCATTGACAACTACTACCGTCACCAAATACGTACCCAATGCCAGATTGCCCGAAGCAGAAATAATCCCCTTTTCATCAATGGTAATGTTTCCGCCGCTGGACGGCACCGTACTAACATTAAAAGAAAACGGAGCCGTACCGGCAAGGGTGGGTTCGGCAGAACCGGCAGCCGATCCTACTTCCACCGACAGGGTGCCTGGCGTATAAACCAGGCCGGAAGGCAGGGTCAGCGGCTTAATGACTGGGTCATGCTCACACGACCAGAAAAATGCAAGAAGGCTAAGGCCTGTAAAAAGAAAAAACTTTTGCATACGTTAATTTGCCAAAACATTGCATGTTTATACATTGTCTTGCTGTCTTGTAACCCGTTGCTTTCTCCTTTGGATAAATTTCGGGGCTGGCCTGATCCAATGCCTTCTCCCCTGCAAAAAAAGTAAAAAGTCTGTTGGAAACTAAAGGCACGGTTGAAGGACAGTTCGTCTGATAAATGCGCCGCTTTGTTATGAAGTTCCTAAGTCGTGTACCCTTACTTTGGTTAGCATACGCCGTGGAATCCGGTGAGAATTGGATAGTTTTGAAAATAATGGAGGCAAAAGAAAACAACTATCAAACTGGCCGGGAGTTTGCCCGGTATTTGGACAAAAATGACCCCCTTTCAGCATTTCGCGATCAATTTCATATCCCAGAAAAAGCCGGAAAGCCTACGCTGTATTTTTGCGGCAACTCACTGGGACTTCAGCCAAAAAGAGTGAGCCAGCGGGTAAATCAGGAATTAGACACATGGAAAAACAAAGGAGTCGAAGGACATTTTGATGGTGCGCATCCATGGGTAACGTATCACCACCTTGGAAAATCGGCTATAGCCCGTCTTACAGGTGGCCGGCCCCATGAAGTCGTTGCCATGA
>JAOUOM010000228.1 GCA_029880385.1 Cyclobacteriaceae bacterium
AGCTTCAATTTTTATTGACCGACATCCCCGACCTCACAGCACCCAAACTCAGGTACCTGTCGGTTATTTACGATGAAATACCGGAAGGAATGATCTATCTGGCCGACAAAAAACCGATAACATTAGTTGAAGGACAGGACATGAAGCGCCAGTTTGGGTTTGTTAATGTTTCCCCTACGGCTTTTATGGATTCCCTGTCAGTCAATGTCAGGCTTAGCAACCCGAACCTGTCAGGCGACATAGTGCTCAACGGGAGTGTACCCCCGGTAGCTCCCGGCGATACGGTACAGTATGAAATGACCGTACCAACGCAAAAACGGGCCGGAACCCATGCGCTGAAAATCAGTTTTGACCCCCGGGAGCAGGAACAGACAGCCATCAACAACCAGCTGACCTATCCTGCATTTGCCACCATCAATGGAGAAACGACAAATCCGGTACTGGATGTCACCATAGATGGCCGCTACATCATGGACGGGGAGCTGGTGTCTGCCCAACCCATCATACGCATACGGCTAAAAGACGAAAATCCCTATCTGACCAAGGCCGACACTTCCGGACTGGTACTTTCCCTGAAACCACCCGGCGACCATTCGGTGTTTGAGCGGATCGCATTTACCGACAAGCGTGTAGCCATCAGTTATCAGGAAGCGCGAAATGAAGTAGAGATCCTATACCGGCCGGGCACATTGGCAGACGGCATCCATACCCTGCGTGTACAAGGAGAGGATGTTTCGGGCAATGCCTCCGGAGTAGAGCCCTACGAAATCCGGTTTGAGGTGGTCAACGAATCGACCATCACTCATTTTTATCCCTATCCCAATCCATTTTCCACCAGTTGCCGGTTTGTGTTTACCCTTACCGGCTCCACCATCCCCTACCAGATGAAGATTCAGGTCATGACGATTTCGGGCAGGGTGGTAAGGGAAATCCATGAAGACGAAATCGGACCGGTACATATTGGAAATAACATTACCCAATTTGCCTGGGACGGAACCGACCAGTTTGGCGACCCGCTGGCCAATGGGGTCTACCTGTACCGTGTCGTGATCAAGAACTACGGTGAAGGTGACGTTACGCACCGCTATTCAGCCGGTGACAATGCATTTACCGATGGTTTTGGAAAGCTTTATATCTTGCGGTGATGAATTGGAAAAACAACTTCTTTTTACAAGCGTATATGGTCAGCTTGTTCGCCATGTCCGTTGTCTTTTTTTTTACCAGCCACGGACAGCTCGTCTTATTGATAAACCAGCACCGTTTTCCACTGGGGGATGCACTGATGCCCTACCTGACCTATTTGGGGGATGGCGTGTTTTATGGCTTGGTCTGCCTGTTGTTACTCATCCGAAAATGGCGCACCGGACTCCTGTTTGTCCTGGCGGGCATTAGTCAATCCATCGTATCCGCCATTCTCAAACGACTCGTATTTCCCGACGTTCCCCGACCAAAAAAGTATTTTGAAGGGATAGAAGACCTTTCCTTTATCGAAGGGGTACGCATAGCGACACGCTTTTCCTTTCCATCCGGCCATACCATGACGGCCTTTCTATTGGCGACGTTACTTTCGCTAGTGGTCGTAAAAGACCGGAAGTACCAGGCCCTGCTATTGGCCGGAGCCCTCGTGGCTGGATTTTCGCGAATGTACCTTTTGCAACACTTTTATCGTGATGTGGTAGCCGGCTCGTTGATCGGGGTATTGATGGCTCTGGCCTTTTTCGTCTGGGTTAACCCCCTGATCCTGCGTGATCGTCCGGGCAATGACTTAAAATAGGGAGGCGAGTTTCAGGGCAATACTTTTATCACCGTCCACTTTCATTTTTCCCGACATAAATGCCATCATTGGATTGAGGTCACCGCTCAATAGTTTTCCAAAGTCCTCCAGCGACATTTTCAGGGCACAGTCTGCAGGCAGCTCTTTATCTTCCACCCGGGTAGGCGAAACGGTATCATCCAGGTGAATGGTGCCATCCCCAAAAACGAAATTTACTTTTGCGTAAAGTTTTCCTCCATGACTGGCTGCCATTGCACTGACTTTTTCTTTTGCTTCTTTGAGTGTCATCCTATTATTTTTTCATGTTCGTCGAAAATCCTATTGTGCCGATACCCTTAATTTCCGCCAACCTGATAGATAGCTACTTCAAACAGTGAAGGCCACCATTTTCCTGTCAGAAACAGGCGGCCATCTTCGTGTACGGCTATTCCATTCATGGCATAATCCATCCCCACATACCGTGACCGGTCGATGAGACCGCTACCATCAATATAGCCTGTAACCGCCCCGGTTGACAGATCAATGATTGCGACCTTGTCAAGCCCGTATATATTGGCATACAAGACACCATCGACCCATTCCAGCTCATTCAATTCCGTCACCTTTCCCTGGTTGTCATAGACCTGTACGACACCTATTTCGCTAAAATCCACCGGGTTGATCAAATACAGTTTTTCGGATCCATCACTTAACACAAGGGTATCGCCCTTGGTTGTAAGTCCCCAACCTTCGTATGTATGCGTATATTCCTTACGTTTTGCCAGTGTTTCATCATAGACAAAAGCTTTTCGTGCCATCCAGGTTAATTGGAAAATCTGATGGTTCCAATAGGTAGCCCCTTCACCGAAATATTGGTCATCCAGGTTCACATTTACCAGTGGCTTCCCATCCCGGTAGTTATATTTCCGAATCGTGGAATAGCCCCGCTGGCCTGTACTCTCGTAAAGGGTATCGCCCCTGAAGAATAGCCCCTGGGTATAGGAACTTTCGTCGTGCGGGTAGGTTTTCACCACGCGGTAGGTATAGCGGACAGGGGGCTGGTCAGGTAAGACTCTGACCTTGGGATAGATGGTTTCATTTTGTCCATCGGCAAACACGGTAACCTTCAGGTCGGGCACACCCACTCCAAGCCGGGCAGATGGCACATTGACTGCTGCACCGGAGACTGATGTTTTTGTCTTGTCATTTTCAAGCCACAGGCTATCGATGGGCTTGTTATCCCGATGGGCAAATAAAAACCGCAGGGTATCGCCGATGGCGTACCGTTCATTTGCCTTGGGTGATTGCAATACAATATTCTTCCTGATTCTGGGCGAAACATTTTCTGCGCCTTTTGGCGCTTCCCTTTCCCCACCGCAACTGACCATAAGGGCCAATAAAAACACGGAGGTCATGGCTTTGGGAAGAAAACCGGCGACAGAAGTATAGCTATTGATTTTTCTCATGATGTATACCGCTTGACCCAAAACTATATAACTTTAGGACAGACATCACCCACTATCCCTGCATAATGAAAAAAATAATTGTCCCAACGGATTTTACTGGCACGTCCCTTTTTGCCCTAAAGTCAGCGGCAACACTTGCGAAAAAAAGTGGAGGCGAAATTGTGTCACTCCACGTCGCACACTCCCGCAATCAGTCGGATGAGGAAATTGAGTCGAAGTTTTCAGCCCTGAAAAAAGAAGACCCGGCATTAAACGACCTGCCCATTTCATTCAAAATAAAACACGGAGAGGCAGTAAAAGCCATCACGCAGGAGCCCGGCGACCTCATCGTGATTGGCAGCCGGGAACTCCATGGCCTGAAAGGTTTTTTTACCCGCACATTTGCTGAAAAAATCGCCAAAAAAGCAGTCTGTCCGGTCATTACACTCAAAGCGTATGCCGACCTGTCAAAAGTAAGGAGCATTGTGTATCCTACCGATATGCGATATGAGCAGGAATCGCTCATCCATGATGTGAAAAAACTACAACATTTTTACGGTGCCAACCTTCATTTAGTCAAGGTATACGATGATAAGGTAATCATGCGTTCGACGCTGGAGGAACGCCTGCGGAAATTTGCCGAAAGCTATCAGTTCACGGATTTTTCTGTAACCGCCCGTGCAAATATCAATGAAGGGGAAGAAATCATTCTCTTCGCCAAAGAACTGGGTGCTGACATGATAGCCATGGCTACCCATAACCGGAGGGGATTGGGCCAACTGGTCGGTGGTTTTATAACCGGCCGGGTGATAAAAGGGGGGAATATCCCTATCTGGACAAAAGTACTGTCTTAATCTTCCTCCCTGGATTGGCTTGCAACACCCCGCATCATCATGGGTACGGATAATCCCTGGTAGAGCACCGAACAAACCACTACAATATAGGTCATGGTTACAATCACCTCTTTGTGATAAAAGTCCGGCAATGACAGGGAAAGAGCAATGGGCAACCCACCCCGAAGGGCACCCCAGGTGAGTATCGGTATGGTGCTTTTATCAAAATGCCGTTGAACTGACATCATTTTGATCGGGATATAAACACTGATCCAACGACCAAAAAGAACGATGTTGACGGCAAAAAAACCTGCTGAAAAATAGTCGAGTTTCCAGGGGATAACCATCATTTCCAAACCAATCAATACAAACAACATCGCCGCCAAAGACTCTTCCATCAGGCTCCAGAACTTAAACACATAATCCCCTGCTGCACTGGCCACATGTGAACTTTTTCCTTCATTTCCAATCACCAGCCCCATCACGACAGCTGCCTGTTTGGACGAAACATGGATAAAATCTGCTAAAAATGAACCCACCATCACAATAGCCAATGTGATCAGGATTTCCACTTCTACTTCGTCATTATCGATGTATTTGAGCAAACGATAGCCGATATAACCAAGCAAAAGCCCAATGTAAATACCTCCGCCAATATCTGCCACAAAGATGTAGGCCACCTCATATATGGTCAGAATATGGCTTTCGCCGGCCGATGCAATATCCAGCAGCGTAAGGGCAAGCACTACGGCAACCCCGTCATTGAACAACGACTCCCCCTCAATTTTTATCTCCAAATCCTTCGATAACTTGAAGCGCTGGATGAATTTGGTGACGGCAATGGGGTCAGTAGGCGAAATCAGGGCTCCAAAAACAAGGCAATAAAGAAAGTCAAGGTCAATTTTCATTAACATCAACATAAAATACACCAGTACACCAATCACCAGTGTTGAGATAAACACGCCTGTCGTGGCCAGGAT
>JAOUOM010000229.1 GCA_029880385.1 Cyclobacteriaceae bacterium
TCAAGGAGCATTTTACACGTTAAATAAGGAAGTCTGTCGCGTGAATAGGAAAATGACAGGGGCTATATGGAAGCTTTGTTTTTTGTAAATGTTTTGACATAGTTTTCCATTTCGGCAAACAGGTTTTGACGCATTTCGTCCAATCGTTGAATTTTCTGATGCTGATGCCGGTTGGCCATCCAAAAGCGGAATACCCGGAATGATTGAATGCACCAGCCCAGGTACCGAAGGGCAAACTGGCCAAGAAAATAGGAAAGGGGAAACAAGGCCACACCGGCCCACGGATGATAGAGGATGCCGGTGGCCAGCGCAATCACCATATACCATGTTAGAAACAATGCCGTGCCGATAGAAAAGGATATCGAACCTGCAAATACCGGATGGATGTCCCCTTCGTCTTTTTCATTTCCCATCTTTGGCAAAAAAACACGACGGAAAATGATCCGCGATGTGAAATAGGGGATACAATTGATGAGGAATGCAGCCAGAAAGAGGGGGGATGTTACCAGAATTCGCAGGATCAAAAAACTCCAGGTAAGCCTGCTCCTGTAATCAAAGCTGCTGTGGCGGAGGTTTAACGTTGCCATTTGCCTAAGGTACTCGTCAATTTTGTTTTCCATATGAAGGACAGCCTGAACATCAGATTGCGTAAATGCCCCGATGGCTTCCACTATATCCCGCTGCAATCGGAACTTCCGTTTGGTTTCCTCTTTTGAAATTTGAAAATGTTGCATGAGCCAGTTACTGAATACCCGTTCTGTTTTGGTTACCAGCGAGTCCAGCGACTGGTCAGGGATATGTAGTACTTGATTTTCCAGTGATTTCTGAATTTTTGCCGTTAGTGCCCTGACGACAGGTTCATCTTCCATTTGTTCGGGCCCGTCGACAGGCTGAAATGTGACGGGAGCTCCGATCGAAACAATCAGGCTGCCCTGGAACTGGTGTGGGTTGGTGTAATTAAGGCCGATGGGCACGATGGGAACCTGATCATTTGTCTCTGCAAATCGCTGATAACCCAGCGCAATTCGTGCAGTGCCTGTTTTTAGCGGACGCAGGCGCTTTTCGGTCATGCTGTTGCCTTCGGGGAAAATCAGCAGGCTTCCCCCGTCTTTCAGGCATTCATGACAATGTAAAAACATGGCATCATTGCTGGTTTTTCTATCAGGATATAGGGCCGGACGGTATACCGGGATCATGTTAAATTGCTTTCGTAAAAACCAGGCGGTCAGCTTTTTTCCAAAATACTCGGCTGCGGCCACAAAATGCAACGGTTGTTTTATGAGTGTAGCGACAACCAGCGGGTCTAGCAGGGCACTGGGATGGTTGGCTACAAACAATACCGGACCATTGGCCGGGAGATTTTCTTCTCCAATCACTTGTATCCGACGGAAATAAGCCTTTAGTGAAAAGTATATAAAGGGGCGTAGAATTCGATAGAGCATGATACAAGATATTTCTTTTTTATGAAAAATATAAGCGGTACTGTTTTTTTGATGGTGAAGGCCAATGAGGTCTTTCAAAGAGGGTAGTGGCGTTTGGGCCCCTCTATTTTACCGCTTTTCCTTTTTATGTTTTCAATGTAGACCTCCATGTCTACCTTAGGTGTCAGTAACTATTTTTTTAAAAGTTTTATCGAATACAGAGGATGAAATCATTATTTAGTACACAAATCAGGACGGGAAGGGTCAATGTGGCCCTGCTGCTGTTCCGGGTAGCCATGGGTGGCATTATGCTGACGCATGGCTGGCCAAAATTCCAGCGACTGGTACAAGGCGATTGGGGTTTTGGCGATCCGTTGGGGATTGGGAGTGAGCTGTCATTTATACTGGTAACGATCGCCGAGTTCTTTGGGTCGCTGATGGTTATTCTGGGTCTGGCAACACGTGTGGGTGCTTTTTTGGTGTCTTTTGCCATGCTGGTAGCCGGCTTTATTCAGCACGCAGGAGAACCTTTCGGATCAAAAGAAAAAGCCTTTTTATTATTAACCGGGTTTTTGTTTGTTTTTATTACAGGGGCAGGTAAATTCTCATTTGATGACCGAATCCATTGATCACATTTTGAAATATAAATTATGAACAGAAGAAAATTTATCGAAAAGGCCGGGGCAGTATCAGCTGCGGGCATTCTTGTACCCACTGCCTTGCACGGGTTTTCAATCAATAAAATGAAAAACCCCAATTCCCGCATTGCCATTGGTGTGGTGGGATGTAATGGTATGGGATGGTCCAATGTCAGCTCACTCCTGAAAATGGAAGATGTGGATTTGGTAGCCATTTGTGATGTGGATAAAAATGTAATAGAACGGAGGCTTGCCGATTATGCCAAACTCCGGACCAACAAGCCCAAAACATTTACCGACTACCGGGAGCTACTTAAGCTCAAGGACATTGATGCGGTCGTAATCGGCACCCCGGATCACTGGCATTGCAAAATCATGGTAGATGCCGTACAGGCAGGAAAGCACGTATATGTCGAAAAACCCATTGCCAATACCATTGAAGAATGTTATTTGATGACAAGTGCAGCCGAGAAAACCGGGATGGTCGTACAGACCGGGCAGTGGCAACGCAGTGGGCCACATTACCAAAAGGCATTTGAAATCGTCAAATCCGGTGTTTTGGGAAATATTCGACTGGTAAAAGCCTGGGCCTATCAGGGATGGATGAAGCCGGTGCCCATCGTGCCGGACAGTCCGGTACCGGAAGGCGTGGATTATGATTTCTGGCTTGGAATGGCTACACGAAGACCATTTAATCAAAACCGTTTCCATTTTAATTTCAGGTGGTTTTGGGACTATGCCGGTGGACTGATGACTGACTGGGGGGTTCATGAAATCGATATCGCCGTGTATGCCATGCAAGCAACTACTCCCAGATCCGTGATGGCTTCCGGGGGCAAAATTGCCTACCCCGATGATGCTTCTGAGACTCCCGATACCCTTCAGGCTATTTATGAATTTGACGGGTTTAATATGCTTTGGGAACATGCCACAGGGATTGATACGGGCCCCTATAACCGACGTGAGGGAATAGCCTTTATTGGCAACAATGGAACCCTCGTCGTAGACAGGGGTGGCTATGAAGTGTTTGTTGAGCGCGAATCCGTGGGCTATTCAAGTTCGGGCCCGGCCAAAATGGAAAGCATAGAATCATTTAAAGTGCCTTCCGGTGACAGTTATCTTGACCGGCATACCCGAAACTTCATCGAAGGCGTAAAAGCAAAAGATTCATCACGCCTGAATACGCCCATCGCTTCCGGTGCACTGGCTGCCATCAATGCCCAGATGGGCAATATTGCCTTCCGTACCAATTCCAAAGTGTTTTGGGATGCAAATTCAAAATCATTTGTAAATAATGAGGAGGCAAACCGTTTGATCCACCCTGTTTACCAGAACGGATGGAAATTGCCCACTGTGTAATAGACTGATTCAGGTGCCGGAGCAGCATTTCCGGCACCTTTTCTACATTAACCCTATATCACCCAGCTTATGATCAAATATTGTTTTGCCGGTATGTTGCTTTTTATAATGGCCGTATCGGTGTGCCAGGCGCAACAGCCAACAAAACCTGTGGATTTTTTGTCGTCCGACTTTCACAAAGGGCGCAGGGAAGCACTGCGCAAAAAACTCCCGCCACAGTCGATGGCCGTCTTCTTCTCAAACCCTGTGCGTAACCGGTCGAATGATGTGAGCTATGTCTATCATCAGGATCCGGATTTTTATTACCTCACCGGGCATAGGGAGCCTCATGCCATGCTGTTTATTTTTAAGGAAATGCAATTGATAAATGGGGTGATGACCAATGAAGTGATTTTTGTGAGGGGGCATAATGCACTGGTTGAATTGTACGAGGGTGCCCGGCTTGGAAAGGAAAATGTGGCGCGCGTCCTGGACATGAAGGTAGCATTTGAAGGCCAGGAGTTTGAGTCGTTTAACCTGGATTTTTCTGCGTTCAAAAAAATATTGTTTTACGGGTTTTATGAAGATGTGCGAGATACGGATGAAAAAGGTGACCTTTTTGATTTGATCAGTCAATTCAAGGAAAAAGTACACTATTCGACCAGCGGGCTTGTCCTGGAGCCACAGGCAAACAACCTGGATATCGTGACGCTGGAACGGCTAATGGATCAATTGCGGGGCATAAAACAGGCCGAAGAACTCGAACTGGTCGGAAAAGCAGTACGCATCAGTGCCATCGCCCAGCGTGAGGTAATGAAAGCCATGAAACCCGGTATGTCTGAAGCTGAAGTGCAGGGCCTGCATGAATTTATATTCAAAAAATATCAGTCTGAATACGAAGGCTATCCGAGTATTGTGGGGGCCGGACACAACGGCTGTGTGCTTCACTATATTGACAATTACAAACCAAAAATAGAGGATGGCGAGTTGATCCTGATGGATTTAGGTGCCGAATATCATGGTTATACCGCAGACGTGACACGCACAATACCGGTAAACGGGGTATTTTCCCCCGAACAAAAACAAATCTATGACCTGGTATACAAGGCCCAGGAAGCTGCCGCGCAACTATGCAAAGAGGGGGTTAAGTTTAGTGATCTGTACCAGGTTACTGCCCGGGTGATCAATGAAGGATTGGTGTCACTTGGTATTTATACAAGCATGCAAAAAGCGGATATTATAAATCCCGAAACAGGACGGAACCGATATTATCCGCATGGATGTTGTCATCATATCGGACTGGATGTACATGACAAAGGGGAATATGACAAACTGGAAAAAAACATGGTAATTACCATTGAACCGGGCATTTACATCCCGGCCGGTAGCCCCTGTGATCCAAAATGGTGGGATATACCGGTTCGTATAGAAGATGATTACCTGATTACGAGTGAAGGTTGTGAGCTGTTGTCGGTGATTGCGCCGAGAAGTAGTGACGAAATTGAAGCTGTCATGAAAGAAACAAGTGTATTTGATCAGTTGGTTTTACCCGTTTTGGAGAATAAATAAACATGAAATTTTTTGATGTATGTGTGATCGGAGTAGGTTC
>JAOUOM010000230.1 GCA_029880385.1 Cyclobacteriaceae bacterium
GGAAATGGTAATCCAGATAGTCATAGAAAACCTGCTTCTCAAAATCCAGGGGTAGGGCAAAACATAAAAATTCTACAATGTCGCGATGGGGAATATTTTTGACGGCCAGTTCCCAATCATAAATACAGGGTAAGCCATTTTTTCGAATGGCTACATTTCGGGGATTAAAATCGTTATGAATGACTGTGAGGGGGAGTTGCAGGCTGGCATGTAGCGATTCGAGCGTGTCGATATATGTATGCAGTGCTTCATATCCGCTATTTTCATTTTCCTGACACAGGATATCGGCCATTTTGTGGTACAAAGGCGATGATTTCCATGGCTCGAACAGCGGTATAGCGGCCAGCACTTTTTGGTTTTTTCGATCGTGAAGCAGTAGGTGGATATCGCTGATGGCAGAAATGACATGATGGATATGTGTTTTGGTCCAGCGTTCGGGTGTATTTTCGGCATCAAACAGATCCATCTGGTCAGCATTCAGGTATTCCTGAAACAGCAGGTAAATTTCCCTGCCCGGATGGTGGAAGTTGCCGTAGTAGGCAGGAATGGTTTTCACCCCATTTTCCGAGAGGAGCCAGTACAGTCTCAGTTCCTTTTCATGGCAGGTCCAGTATTCCAGCTGGTGGCGGTTGGCATAAAGCAAATCCGAAAGCCGGGGATCGATGGAGGCAGCCATCAAATGCAGGCCTTTGATTACGTCCAGGTCCAGGGCTTTGGATTTGATCAGCACCGGGATGGTTGCCCCGGATTCCAGTGTCACACGGGCAGGGATGAAGCCGGTTAGTTTATTATTGACCCGCTGTGTGATTTGGGTAATGATCCCGTTTTCGACGGGTAGGTTATCGTATACACGTACCTGCCGGATGGCCAGGCCGCCGATTTGGTTTCCCAGGCAACTGCGAATCATTGTTTCGTTGAGCTCGCTTTTCAGGAGCCATTTGACCGGGCGGTTTCTACCGAGTTTTTCATGTGCTTTGGCAAACTCACCACTCACGATGGCCGAATAGGTTGATAGTTCGAGTGCCAGTGCAAAACCGGCAATGAGTTTGGCAAAACGTTCGACTTTGCCGGCACCCGCACAACCCATAATGGCCAATCCTTCGTGTTGGTCGGGCAGGGACGTGCCGCCCCCTACGGTACCGATCACCAGGGAAGGAAGGGTGAGGCGAAGAGCCAGCCCGCCAGGTTTTTGTTGCACTTCCAACAGTCCGGTGCCTGATTCCTGTATAGAAGCCAGATCCTGGCCTGTGGCCACAAAAATGGCAGCAATGGCATTGGCCACATTTATGTTGTATCCCAGCATTCCATCCTGTTGTGCCATTTGTACCGACGGGCTGTAAAAGCGGCAGATGTCCCGTGAATGCGTGCGCAACACCTTTTGGATAACGGGTTCCTCAAGAAAGCATTCGGCCGTTACACCGATTCCCCGACCATGTTCGATGAGGTAACGGGAGGCTTTTTTGTCGGACGATCCATTTCCTTCGATGACGAAATGCGGGATTTCGATGCCGGTTTCTTTGAGAAAATGCTCCACAATCCAGAGCATGGCATGCCAGGTACAGGTAGTGGTCATGTTTTGTCCGGCAGCGTCGCCTGTTGTATAGACAAATTTCACATGTACGTCAGGGCCAATGACATGGGTATGTAGGGCGGTCAGTTTGGCATGGTTGGAATAACCCTCGGCCACGTGTTGGATAGCTTCCTGCTTTTTTTGAACCCACATGTCAAAAATGGCGGCTTCCTGTGTATGTCTAAACAGAAACAGGGGGGCCCGAACCATCCGCTGGTACATGATCGTTGCCGTAAAGCCTTTGCTGAGGCTGATGGCCCTGGCACCTCGGTTCATACTGGCGATCAGGGCACCTTCGAGTGTGCCGGCGGCAGCGTAGGCATATTCGTCATGGTTGTTATCCCTGAATAGCAGGGGGCCTACTATACCCAGGGGTATTTCAGTCGTACCGATAAACGATTCAATGTTGTGCTGTACAGCGGAGGGGGGTAGAAAATGTCGGCTGATACTTTCGATGGCATATCCGTTTTCTTCCAGGTATTCCCGGCGGGCCTGAATGGCACGTTGGGTACCCAATCCCCTTCCGGGGATGATGAGCGATTCATAGGAAAGAGGTTTTTTCAATAGTCGTGGGGGTCAGTTTGGATAAATGTAGTCATTTATTGGAAATGAAAAATCCCGTGATTCAAAAGACGAGCCAAGTTATTTATATTAAATGCAATTAGGATTTTAATAAATAATAACTACATTTAAGACTTAAATTGATTTTGTTATGGGAAATACAAGTCTTGGAGAGTTTGAGGAAGTGGTGTTATTGACCGTGGCAGTACTCTACGGGGATGCCTATGGTGTAACGATCAAAAGCGATATTGAAACGCGCCTGAAACGGAAGGTCAGTGTGGGGGCCATGCGTACGGCCCTGGACCGATTGGAAAAGAAAGGTTTTCTGACCTCCGAATTCGGGGAAGCCACGCAAGTCCGCGGGGGGAAACGTAAGCGATATTTCATGGTGACCCCATTGGGCAAGAAGACGCTGGAGCAGGTAATGGAAGCTCGCAAACAGCTTTGGGATGCCATTCCATCGGTTGCTTTTGATTTTAAGTTTATATGAAGTCCTTAATCCTTAAAATCCATTGTTCTGCCCCAGCCCTAAAGGGAGGAATTGGCCAGTTAAATGGCACCTCTTCAGGTGCCGGGGGCTTTAAACTTGAAAGCCATGAATAGCATGACCTCACCGATCAAACAAGACCAATTCTATGTCCCGGCCCTAATGGGAGGAATTGGTTCAGAACTTATCATTATTAAATGAATTGCCCATGACAGATAGAAGCATGTTTTATGGTGCAAAACCATCGGTTTTTCAAAAGGCAAAATGGCTCAGGGATAATTTGACGATACCAGAGCGGATTTTGTGGGAAGAGTTACGACAAAACAAGTTATTAGGCTACAGGTTTAAAGCCCAGCATCCCATAGATATCTACATAGCAGATTTTTATTGTCACAAACTGAAATTGGTCATTGAAATTGATGGCATCTCCCATGATCAAAGGGATCAAAAGGAATATGACATAGGAAGAACAAATGCATTAGAAGAATTTGGAATCAAAGTGATCCGGTTTCCAAACGATAGGATTCAATTAGAATTGAACCAAGTCGTTCATGAAATCAACGCATTTGTCATCAAAAGGAAACAAGAATTATATCAATCGAATGTCACCCCTTCAGGGGCCGGGGGCTATAAACTTGAAAGTAATGAATAGCATGACCTCACCGATCAAACAAGACCAATTCTATGCCCCAGCCCTAAAGGGAGGAATTGGTCAGTTAAATGTCACCCCTTCAGGGGCCGGGGGCTATAAACTTGAAAGCCATGAATAACCATGCCTCACCGATCAAACAAGATCAATTCTTGGCCCCAGCCCTAAAGGGAGGAATTGGTCAGTTAAATGGCACCCCTTCAGGGGCCGGGGGCTATAAACTTGAAAGCCATGAATAGTATGACCTCACCGATCAAACAAGATCAATTCTTGGCCCCAGCCCTAAAGGGAGGAAAGGGTCAGTTAAATGGCACCCCTTCAGGGGCCCGGGGGCTATAAACTTGAAAGCAATGAATAGCATGACTTCATTGATCAAACAAGATCAATTCTTGGCCCCAGCCCTAAAGGGAGGAATTGGTCAGTTTAATGTCACCCCTTCAGGGGCCGGGGGCTATAAACTTGAAAGCCATGAATAGTATGACCTCACCGATCAAACAAGACCAATTCTATGCCCCAGCCCTAAAGGGAGGAATTGGTCAGTTTAATGTCACCCCTTCAGGGGCCGGGGGCTATAAACTTGAAAGCCATGAATAGCATGACCTCACCGATCAAACAAGACCAATTCTATGCCCCAGCCCTAAAGGGAGGAAAGGGTCAGTTAAATGGCACCCCTTCAGGGGCCGGGGGCTTTAATAAATCTTTATATGAATAAAAATAAACTCCCCCTCCGCCTCCTCCGCCAGTTTTGCCGGCCCGACCTGCTCGAAGAGCTGGAAGGGGACCTGATGGAGATGTATGAATCCCAAAAGGCAGAAAGAGGGGCCAAAAAGGCCATCCGCTGGCTGTGGTGGGAGGTAGTGAAGCTCTTTAGGCCGGGGATCGTAAGGTCATTGGAAGGAACGTATAGCCTTACCAATTACGGGATGCTGAAAAGCCATCTAAAAAGCTCGACGCGGATCATATGGCGACAAAAATTTTATTCGGTCATTATCGTGCTTAGCCTGGCCCTCGGCCTTTCCTTTTCCACTGTTTTTGTCACATATCTCTCACAACAATCCAGGGTCGACAATTTTCACCCAAACAAAGACCGGCTTTTCCGGCTGCTAGGGGATGACCCCTTTGATGAAAGCAGGAAGATTTCCTTTGTCATGGACAAAACAAGTGAATATCTCATTTCCAATTATCCTGCAATAAGGGCCATTTGCAGGCTGAATGCCCCTGATCAGATCGCCATTGTCCACAATGGAAATGTATTTGACGATAAAGTCCTGCTGGCTGTAGATAGTTCATTTTTTTGGATGTTTGGGTTTGAGCTGATGCATGGCAATAGGAAGAACGCGCTTACCAAAAACGGGATCGTGATCAGCGACCAGCTTTCTGCCCTTTTGTTTGGTGACGAAAATCCCATTTCAAAAACCATACGGGTACAAACCGATAGCATAGAAAGGCCATTGAATGTGACCGGCGTATTCAGGCAAGGCGAAAACTCACACCTTCGCTTTGATGCCCTGCTTTATTACCCGGATTTTGCCAGTCGCTATGCGGGATCGCCAACCTATGTACTGCTTCAGGACAAAGCAGCCAGCACCCCGTTGGAAGGGCTGTTTGCGGAAGATAAAAACGTGCCGGGACTGCTGGGCCCGGGTTCATCGTCCTATTATTTGCAGCCGCTCAAAGACATCTATTTTGACACGGCCAACACACGTACGTTTTCGTTTGCCATCTCCGGGCGGTTTA
>JAOUOM010000231.1 GCA_029880385.1 Cyclobacteriaceae bacterium
CGACTGTCCCTTTCCGCTGCCAAATCTGCCGATGGGGAGACTTCCGCACGCTATACGGTAGAGGTTGATGTACACTTTGGACAGGACATGCTGCAGCAGGTGCTGGCCCTCTCGTTGCCTGATGATATGGATTGGAATGCCTGCGAGCTGGACCAAAACTGGATACATGGTGTATCAGCCGTATTCGGATCCACCCATCCGATGGCCCATGCGTCAGCCACCATGCCGACAGCCGGACGCGAATATGCCCACAAACTCCTGTTTGACGTGACCCATGCCGTCAAAAACCGAAAGGCGGGTGCCGACGGCTTCAACCTGTACCTCATCCCGTTGAATACCGAAAACGGACTGGATTTTTACCTGACCGGCATCACCCTCTACGAGCATCTGCCCTGAGTTTTGCGTTACCTGCCTTGGTTAACCATCCCCGGGATCATCCGGGGATGGTTTTTTTTCAGGGAGCGGGAGGGGCTGGCACTCAGGCACCGGGGCTACCCGTCATCCGCTGTATCTTTCCTGGCCGACCCGCCGCCAAACCCAACGGAAAGGATGCCGCTGCTGCCGGGGCTGGGAGGGAGGAGAAGAGCCCTTTCCTATCCCGTAAACCATGGAAGTATTCATTCCGCTTTGGAGTGAATCCACCATAGGTTTGATCAACGGATGGGTTGCTGTGAAAACACCCACACCGGCTAGCGGCGAGGGGATGTTGAAAGCCACCCGTTGTAAACTGGCGGCAGCAGGGTTTTGGGAATCCGGATGATTCGCCCTGTACGTTTGTCAAAAAAATACGGATCGTTTTAGCTGACCACAGGCATCTTTCGTGCGGCACAAATTCCGGCCTCTTCCGGGCATATAGGGAAGACAGTGCAGATTCATGATCAGCGTCTCCCATCAGGGACGCTGATCGGGGGTAATAACTACCCTACAGGTCGCAGGTAAGGGGCGCAAAAAGTCTTTGTCTAGCCCCGGGCGTGGGCAGTACGCAGGCCGGTGCGGAGCACGGGCGTACAGGTGCCAGATGGCCAGCCGATACTGCTCCCCGGCCGAAAGCGGTTATTCCAGCCACACTTTGTAGTGCGACCCTTCAATTTCCTTTTCAAAAATAACCTGGGGTGCCAGTCGGGTTTGGATAAGCGTGTTTTTTTGCGATTCGGCATTCCAGCCCAAAAATTCCACTTCCTGCAATACTTTTTCCGGCATCAGGCTTTCCAGGTCCAGGGCGGCATCGGGTGGCAGGCGTACATCCATTTGGGTGACCTTGTCTTTGGTAATCTGAATGCGAAGGTTCAGGGCAATGGCATCCATGGGCAGGTGGCGCTCATAATCGGGCAGGGCGGGCAAGGTGAAGTCCCGGGCTTCCTGTAGTCTCTTTTGCCCGATGCTCATGACCAGGAGTTGCCACCAGGGGAGGTGTGCATCGAGTTGGCCGACCTGATCCATGACCCCCTGAAAGGCGCGCATGAGCAAAAACAGATCGGCCGGCCCGGCCGAACGAAACCACCACTTGCGCTCGGCCAGTATCAGGTCAAACCCACGGCCAACCTTCCACTCTGCCACATCAAAGGGCCCGTCGGTAAGGAATGGTCGCAGCAAAATGCGGCTCAGGGCCGGTAGTTCATGCTCAATATGTGCAAGTTTGCCCAAATCAAAGCCCATGGCCACAAAACACTGCAGGGGGTCAATGCCTGTTCCTTCCTTTAAAGCCACGATCAGCTTTAGCAGGGCCAGGTGCTGGTTGTTTTTCATTTTTACGGTACTGCCAAAATCGAGCAATATCACCTGTGGGGGGCCATCAGCCGACTTTTGGTAATAGCAATTGCCCATATGCGGGTCGCCGTGAACTTCGCCCAGTACGAAGATGCTTTTCCAAAGCGTCATCAGCAGGGTACGGGCTACCTGCAACTTGTCTTTTGTACTCCAGCCAAGTACCTCATCAAAGTAGACACCTTCTTCCCAGCTTTGCACCAGTACGTGGGAGCTGGACAATGACCGGTAAACGGCTGGTATGCGTAAACCGTCTACCTGTACATACTCCCTGAACCGTTCCTGGTTATCGGCTTCCTGGCGGTAGTCCAGTTCCTCGACCAGGTCATTTCGCAGGGCCTGCCTGTATGCATTGACATCAATGTTCCATTTTTTGGCGGGCCCCAGGGCGGGTATGATACCCGTAATGCCCAGTTCCGAATCGATGGTGCGGACCATTTCAGGATATTGAAATTTGATGGCCACTTCTTCGCCGGTTGTGAGGGTCGCCTTGTGTACCTGTCCGAGTGAGGCGGCGATCGCTTTTTCTGAAATATGGGCAAAATCCTCACGGCAGGGATGGGCGGGGAATTGTTCGAGTTGGCTTAGTACGCTTTTGAGGGGGCGTTGCGGAATGCCTTTGAGAAGGGCAGCAAAGGAGGGGTTCTTGCCGGCATTGGCAATGACTTGCCCGATTTTCATGGCAAGACCTCCGGATCTGGCCAGGTGTTGGGTGATCTTTTCCCGGACTTTTTGTTTGTTTTGTTCCTTGCGTGACAGGCGAAGGCGCAGTAAGGAGCCCGCTATTTTCACATATTGGAAAAGTCGTTCAAACCGTGCGTTAAGAGCGCTCATTTTTTTTGATACTATCCTCAATCCATTGGCGCTTGATGCCATGTTTTTCCAAATTTTCGATGAGGGAAGGTTGTTTAAATGCCGGTGTGGTGCGTATAAAGGCTTCGACCGTACGCAGCAGGTCTACCTGCATGGTGCCCGTTGCCACAGCCATCGCTTCTGCGTCTTCGATGGTTTTTTTTCGGGCCATTTCGCGAAAGTCGATGGCCACCTCTTTTAGTAATTGTTGGGCCAGCTGTACGGCTTCCGGGCTCCAGTCCAGGGTGGTTTTGAGGTCGGTATCCAGGCCCAGTTCATCTTCATTGAAGGTCTGAAACAATACCAGTCGGATACCAAACGGCCCAACCATGGGGAGTTCGTGCCGAAAGAGGGAGGGCCGCTGAACCTCCGACGAGGCTGTAAATCCACAGGCTTCCATTTCTTTGCGGCCCTGGTCCAGAGTTTCAACCGAGTAATCGATACAAAGTACGGACGGAAGAAAATCGGATGGTTTACTGAGACGGACAGAAAGGGCTCCATTATTCAATACCAGGCTGTTTTCGTCGGTCGACTCCACATAAAAGCCCAACTGGCTACACATCAATTCGGCAACTTCGGCTTGGTTGGAAACGCCAATGGCAAACGTAGACGCAAAACCCATGAGGTTGGCTGGTTAATGTTGGGAAATTCGGGATGTTTTTTCGACACCGGTGTAAAAATAGCTTGTGTCCAGGTCAAGTTTCCGATCGCCAAAATAATCGATGTAATGGGATGTCCAGTGGTCCCAAAGCCTGTTTTCGTCATTGGCCCAGTCCCAGGAATATCCGCACAGCAGGTCAAACAGTTCGCGAGAGACAGGCTGCAACGCAGTGGTTATTTCCTGATAAAGCGGTTCACGCACGCCTTCCCTGTACGGGTCGACAAAAAGCCGGGCACGATTCAGGCCCATACTTTTTCCCTGGTCAATGGGCGACTCAAGGATGAGGTCAAGGCGGTCACGAAAGCGTTTGGCATTGACACGCCCGAAACTGAGCGTCACACCTTCGTAATCGATCCCATTGTCATGGAATTCATGATAGAAGATAAAACCCATGAGTTGTTCCCGGTTAGCCAGCAATTCGTCGCAAAAATCTTGGGCATCCTGAGCCATGCCGGGAAATTGCTGGCGGAGGATTTGTTGCATGGCCGTTACCAGGTGTTCATCTGTTTCCGGCCTGAGCATAAAGCTCTGAAAATTCACAAGGTCGTACTTGTTCCAGGGACGTGACCATCCGTATTTTTTGGACTGGCGGTATGATTCAAGGGCGTTCATCAGTAGTTTGAGGATTTTGGCCGGCTTTTTCTTGCGCCCCAGTTCGCTTTGAATTTTTTTATAATCTTCCTCAGACTGTATGATTTGCTCGATTTGTTCTTTCATCATGTATGGTAATTGCGGTAAAAAACCCTGGCAGGTCCTGCCGGTTTGTTCGTTTCACAAATTTAGTCCATTCAAAAACAAATGTCCGGGCGCATTTGCACAAACAGGAAAAATATCGCCTATACAAAAGGAAATTCGTGACTACCGGGCATTTGTCCGTCACATGCAGGCTATACACACCATTGCCGGCTGATAAAAACGACCAGCGGGATGTCCGGTTGGTGTAGGCCAAAAAGAAGACCGGACAAATAACCATCGGCCGGTCGCCTACAATTTATGATTGAGTATCAGCATATCACGTGGGGTAAATGTTTCGGTACCGGCTTCTCCCAGTTTGGCCACCCCAAACATGGACCTGGCCAGGTTTTGACTGTGAATGGCCCAGGGGGATTTGCCACTCCCGATGATGAAAAAAGAGAGCAGGAAGCAAACGACTTTGGCCAGTTCCTCCTGTATGCGTTGTTTTTTGCGCCTGCCCAATAGCAGGGAGGGCTGGTAGATCTTCAATGCGCGTAATTTCATTCCTTTCAGGGCCAGTTCCAGGTGCCCTTTCAGGGTATTGTAATAAATGGCGGCAAATTTACTGGAGGCAATGGACGTGACGACATGAAACGACTGGAATGAAGGCTTGTCTTTGGCCAGTTTTGCGATTTGCAGGGGGTAATCCAGCTCGGCTTTTCGAAAGGCCAGTTTAGAGCCTGCCTCCTTTCGGGTGGTGCCCAGGCAACAATACACATGGTTCACATCAAACAAATGTTCATACTCTGCCAATTGGTCAAAATCGGGCAAAATCACGATCTGTAGCCGTTCATCGGACAAGTCAAGTTCCTTTCGGGTCAATACGGTAATCTGATGGTAATAGTCTTCCGAGAGCAATTGTTTCAACAGGTGAGTGCCCACTAATCCGGTGGCACCTGCGATCAGGGCTGTTGGTTTTGTCATTTCTATTAACTAG
>JAOUOM010000232.1 GCA_029880385.1 Cyclobacteriaceae bacterium
CGCTACGGTGATAAGGGGCCAAACGGCAGGTACATAGCCCTGATGGTGGGCAGTGGCCGGGCCTGGTGGGGACAGCAGGCGTACAGTGTCCAGGGTGCCAGCCCCAGGCGCTCCTCTCGATCATTCCCTTCCGTTTTAGCTGGTTAGAAGTAGGAAGGGCACTGTGGGTTGTGCTTGTAATTTTTGAGTTTGATGCGGTAGTTTAACAGGATTTCGTGCGAACCGGCCGAACCGGATTTTTGAGCGTTGGTGATGGCGTCATAGGCATAGCCCACACGCATGTTTTCGTTGAGGATGATCTGTCCCATAAAGGTCAGTTCGCCACTGTTGCGTACGCTGACCCCCACATAGGCGATGTTGTCAAATATTACCGTCGTGGAAATGTCGTAGGTAGGGCGGGCTTCTTCCTGTGCCCGCAGCAGGATGGAGGGGCTCAGTTTGGTGGAGTGGCCGATGGGGAAAATAATACCGGAGGTAAAGTAATAATACCGGCTTTCGCGTGAAGCCTCGCTATTGATGGCAATGGTCTCGGAAACTTCGAGGGTCGTATTTTCCACAATGTAGGGGATGGAAAAGCCTGCATAAAACTTCGGGTTGGCAAAATAGACACCGGTGCCAAAATTTGGCGCAAAATTCTTGATGTAGGTTTGTCCGGCTAAAAGCGACAAATAGGGGTCGTTTTTATCCAGCAGGTTGAGTTTGCTTGGATCGGAAATACGGTCGTTGAATCCACCCGACAGTCCCATGGACAGGATGCCAAAGGCCGTACTGATTTTGTAGGCATAGCTCAGGTAGAGTGAATTGTCGGAGTGAATACCGATCTGGTCATTCTGTGCATAAAAGCCCAGCCCGATCCGGTTGCCCATAAAGGAATTGTTGGCAGAAAGGGACGTGTACTGGGGGGCACCCGGTACATTAATCCACTGCTTGCGGTGTACAGCCGTCACCGAAAGGAGGTTGAGGCTGCCGGCATACGCCGGATTGAGCAGCAGTCCGTTGTACATATAGGTAGCGGTGAGGGGCCTCTGCTGCCCATGTAGGGCAGCAGAGAGCACCAAACCAAGTAATAAAATCCATGTCTTTTTCATCTTCATCGGATAAAATTATCTAACTAATTCCAAATAACCTTGGAGCATGTCA
The DNA here is from genome assembly GCA_029880385.1 of Cyclobacteriaceae bacterium. Classification (GTDB taxonomy): domain Bacteria; phylum Bacteroidota; class Bacteroidia; order Cytophagales; family Cyclobacteriaceae; genus JAOUOM01. Next base: position 1,141 of record JAOUOM010000232.1, read on the forward strand.
CTTCCATCGCCACGATCGATGACGTAGAAGTAGGTTCCTACCGGCAATTTGCGATCCGTTCTGCCCACGTTGCTGAACCCTTCGAAACGTTTGGTAAGGTTGTCATAGCCATCCATTTCATAGACACGTGTACCATCGCGGGAGAATATCTTCACGTTGTTGTTCGGATACAAATCCAGACAGTCGATGAGGAAGAATTCGTTCAGACCATCGTCATTGGCCGATATACCATTGTAAATTCTGAGCGAAGGATCGATGTGGAACGTGCCACCGAAATCACAGTGCTTGTCGGTACGGAACCATACCGAGTAATCACCGGGTGCGGCATCAATGAGTTTGAGGTCATAGGAGAGCACAAAGCCATCGGCATCGTACCAGACAATCGAATCGATTTCGGTAAAGACGTACGATGAGGTATCTGCCTGCTCAATGCCATAGGGCTGGACAAATGCTATGCGTGCTTCGCCGGAGAATTGGTTCGTTGAGTTGTCTTCGGTCCTCAGGCACAGGGATTGTTTCACTTCAATCGTATACAGAGGAGCACGTATGTCATCGAAAATGGTCACCTGGGAGAGTCCAGATTCACAGCCTGATTTGATATGGGTCGCTTTCACCAGGTATGTGGTCGTATCAAGCGTACGCATTTCAGGTCCTGTATGGATTATCGTGGCCGGGTCGTCAAACGTATACCAGTCAAACAGGTATCCGGTGGTTTCACCCAGTACATTGACACGGGCATGTCCGTCGGGGAACATACAATCTGTACGGTCGTTGAGCACGATGATATTTGGACTTGGGATAAACGGTGAGGCATCTTTGATCTCGAACGGAATTACCTGCGAACAACCCGTATACTGATCGATCACGAAAGCCGTGTAGTTGCCGGCAGAGAGCGAATCGATATAGTAGCCGTCGCTCAATGCCACAAGGCCGGTGGTATCTGTAATGGAGCTGAGTGTACCTGCGTACCACAGACCACTGTATCGGAAGAGGTTATCATCAGGATCCGTGATCTGGGCCAGTCCGTTTGCCTTTTCAGGATAACAGAAGGTCATATCAGACAATACGTCCACCAAAAGGACAGGAGGCTCGGTATGGTCTTTTACTTCGACAAACACGGCATCCGAGGTAAAGCAGTTCACCACATTATCGACTGCATAGACGGTATAGAATCCGTTGGTCAGGCTGTCGACGGTAGTGCCGGTATAGTCGGCATTGGCCGGATCCGGATTGTTTACTTTTCCGATAAACCAGTAGAACGTATAGTTATTGCCACGATATTCAGGGTTATCGCCAATATTAAGTACCGATGCTGCCACCTTACCATTTGGATTGACACAATTGGTGTTGGGTGATTCGGAGGTACTGATGGTCAGCGGAATCATGAAATCATCGATCAATGTGTACGATTCCGATGAGCTACATCCGGTAGCCAGTGTTGTCACCGTGACAGTGTACGTTCCTGCCGGGATGCTGTCGAGCGTGGCTCCGCGGTATCCGGTGTTCCAGTCAAACTGGTAAAGAGTCGTGTCTGTGGAGCCATTGGCCGTCACGGCCAGCCTGCCGGTAGGCCTTGCCGGTTCGCATGACGTATTGTTTTTGGAAATCGGCTTACCCAGCATGTCAAATGCCATGGCGATATCCGGATAAGTGACACTGGAATTGTCCATGACAACTTCCTGGAGGGTCGATGTACATCCATAGGCCAGGTGTGTTGCCTGTACGAAATAGGTGACGCCAGGCTCAGCCGTTTTGAGTGAGTCGGACGAACCATCCTGGATGAGGACGCCACCATTGAACGGATCACCCACATAGAACTGGTACGAGTAGTCTGTACGCACGCCCATGCTCAACGAACTCACCGCGATCAGGCCATTGCCAGGACTACAGGTAGTGGCCGGGATAACGGAGAGTGACAGGATTTCGGGTTCCGCCGGGATACTTTCCAGCGTATAGATTCCCGTGGCACTACATCCGGTGGTACGGCTAAAGACTTCTACATAGTAGGTGCCTTCCGGCTGGCCGGAGAGGGTATCGTTGGTCATGATGAAATTCCCAACAGTATTTGTCGTCTTGTTGTATGCATACCAGTTAAATGTATAGACGTAGATCGGGCTGCCGGACGCTGTTGTGTCGTTGTAAAACAGGTCATTGGCATTGTCGGCAGTCGCTACCAGAAGGCCATTTGGTGTGGCAGTGGCCGAACAGGTAGAGTCGGCTTGCGCCTGTACAATCAATACCGAAGGATATTGCGGTTCGGACTGGATACTAAACTCTACCGGATCCGATGTACAATTGGACGCATTGTTACGTATGGTCACATTGTAGGTGCCGGCCGCCAGACTATCCAGGATGAATGGAGTAGCCGGGTATTGGTCGATCACCGTACCATTGGCATCGTAGTATTCCAGTGTATAATCGGTGGCAAGTGTCAGTGAATCATTGGCCACGGACAGGATTTTGCCATTGAATCGGATTTGAGAGAGCACAAATGAACCACTTCCGGGAGCACCACCGGCGGTAGGGCCACAGATGAGGTCTTTGTTTACTTCATAGAATTCGATGATCGGCAATTTCGGTTCGTTCGTCACTTCCAGTTGTTGTGTGGTGACACATCCGGTCGTAGTATTGGTTATTACCACGGTGTAGATATTGTCGGGCACATTCTGTATACGGTACGAATTGTCGGTTACCCCGAGGATGGTACTTACTTCCTGACCGGCAGTGGCTGCGTTTCCATTGTACCACTGGTAGGTAAGGTTGGTATAGGACGTTGGTGAATTGCCATCAATAAAGAGGATTTCCACGCCACCTACCGCAAGGGTTCCCGAGCTACAATTGATGTTTGGTATGACGGCCACACCATCGATTTCCGGATCCAGGCTATGGTCAAGTACGACTACATCAAATGAGGCAGAGGCACAGCCGGTGATCTTGGAAGTAGCGGTAAAGCTGTATGTACCGGCCGACAAATTGCTTTCAGTCAGCAGGGAGGCAGCACCTGTCCCGCTAATGGCAGGGGCAGCCAATGCAGTCACGGTAGCACCATCGTTGTAGGTCCAGGTCCAGTTGAAGTCATCTACATTGGATGATCCGGATGACATGGTAATGTCCGTACTCCTGATGGTAATGGCCCCATTGCCCGGGATGTTACAAATGGTCGTGTGTGTTACCTGTGCAGCCGGGATATTGATGGTAGGCAATACCTGCTGGTTTGTTATTTCAAATGTCTGGGTAATACCACATCCGGCATTGGGTGTCGAATTTTTAACCGCATAGATGGTATAGAAACCGGTCGATAAGCCATTTAGTGTCAGGATATCGGCACCGGTAACGGCCGTTCCGGCATTGGCACCGGCGGCAGAACCCAGATTATCTGCGATAAAGTCAGCATGTGCCGTCGTCTGGGCTGTTGAGCCTCGATACCATTCGATGCTATAGTTGGCCAATACGCCGGCAACACCATCTTCCATCAGGGATGCCGTAAGCGAACCATCACCGGTATTGCCTGTATTGTCACAGTAGGTATCCGATGTGGTGGCCGAAAGATTGACCAGCGGGTTGACGCTGATGTCATCGATGGTAAATTCATGCATTTGCGATCCTACGGTAGACGGACAGCCGGTTGTACTGTTGCTGAAAGCGACTTTGTAGGTTCCGCTGGCCAGCCCGGTTACGCCACTGGTACCCAGTCCGCCATTGGTCGTGGTTCCGTTTACAAAGGTGACACCGGTGAGCAGGGTGGTTCCGTCACTTTCGTACCAGGTGAAGGTAAAGTC